>NZ_JBQKKM010000013.1:0-110868 GCF_052116745.1 Niallia sp. Sow4_A1
CCAAACGATATATGGAAAATGGGAAAAGACCACGGAAAAATCAAAGAAAGAGCATCGACCGAAAAGAAAAATACCCACAAAATTAGTAACAGAAACCGTGCGTCAGAACATGCCATACTTAAATCAAGCGATTGGAAAACCCATTCACTTTGCCTTACAGGGATTAAAAGGTTTTTAAAAAAGGCTCTGTTAAATTTTAATGTTGATTTTTAGGAGAAAAGTTCGGGAAACCACTTCTCACTGGTTTCCCGAACTATTAAGGGCGAAAAAACTCTTTATTTGCGGAGATAATAATCACTTACGAAGCATTTTATAAAAAATATAAATAACACCAAATACTAAAAAGGAATAAGCAATCACAAGTGACTGTTCAATCTCTAAAAAACTTCTTCCCTTTGCCATAAATAGGAGTATTATTCCACAAATAATCATTACAATTCCGATTAAATACCTTTGCATTAAATGACCTCCAATTTCATAAGGGATTAATAAAATATTTTGCCCTAACAAATGGAAACTACACAGTAAATTTTGACTGTCGCAAACTGTCATATGTGTCTGTCATCTCAAATACAAATGATGTTAATAGGAATTCTTTTATATGTTGATTTGTA
Organism: Niallia sp. Sow4_A1; assembly: GCF_052116745.1. Classification (NCBI taxonomy): domain Bacteria; kingdom Bacillati; phylum Bacillota; class Bacilli; order Caryophanales; family Bacillaceae; genus Niallia; species Niallia sp. Sow4_A1. Next base: position 615 of record NZ_JBQKKM010000013.1, read on the forward strand.
CTTTCGTTACTACGACTATCAACAAATAAAAACCAAGCAAGGTAATTGTCAAGATACTTTGTAGCCACACCTTTAAAACGGTCTATCCATTGTTTTAAGCGAGAATGAAGACCGTTGACATTTTGGATGTGATATAAGCCCTTAATAACGTGTTTGCCACCGTCTGATTTAATACGGTAATGCTCTAAACCTTTTTCTTTTGCATAGGTTTTGTAAGCCCTCCAAGCATCGGTTACAATTACGTTTTCTTTGGATAGTTTAGAACCAATCAAGGTATCGACTTTCGGTTTTACAATACGCCCCATACAAGCAACTTTGGAGATGGTTGCTTTTGTTCGGTCTCTGGCAACGAGGACACAAACTTGTTCGTGGCTGATTCCTCTGTGCTTGGATTTTCCACCACGTTTACGAGGTTTACGGTCAGTAATGCCACGTTGTCCCTTTTGAGAGTATAGGAAATAGGTCTCGTCAATTTCAACGATACCTTCAAAATGTTCAACATCCAATTGCTTTAAAGCGTTTAACAGTTTGTGTCTCCAATAAAAAAGCGTAACCCAAGTAACCCCTACGATTTCAGCGGACTTTCGGAGGGAATAACCTTTGAACATACAATCAACAAATGTAATCCATTCGTTTCCTTTTCGGGTACGGTACAAGACGGTATTGGTTGTATCAGTAAAGGTTTTGCTACAAGCCTTACAACGATAACGTTGGCGACCATTGTACTTTCCGAATCGAACAACGTGTTCCGATGTACAATGAGGGCATTCAAAACCTTCTTTGAAGCGAGTTTCTCTCATTTCATTGATTAAACGACCACCTGCGGAGGAAGAAGGTTCAACATAGCGTTTAACCCATTGATAAACTTGTTCTTTTTGAGTGTGTGGCAATTTATCAATATGCTTTAATAAGTTGCTAAACGCTTTGCTCACCTTGAAAACCTCCTCGAATGTTCGTTCTTGTGTTAATTATATCAAGTTTTTTGACAGGTATCAAATATCAACATTTGCCTTTAACAGAGCCTTAAAAAAAGAAAAAAACGAAATTTTGATGAAAGAAAATATTTAGAAAGCGGATACAAAATTAAAAGTTTTATTTTATAAAAAGGGAGCTAAAAAAACTCCCACAAAAACTTGACTCAATCTTCCTATCAGTGTTCCATTAATGTATTTTAAATGTGGACAATTTGTTAGTAATGCCGGATGGAAGCATAAACCTATGTGTTTAAATGGCGATTATGAACTCATTTTAGGTCTACAGGATACGATTTATTTAGAAATAGATAATACTAGATTAGAGGTAAAACCTGGGGATGTATTATTAATTCCTCCTGCTATTCACTATCAAGGATTTGCAGCTTCAAAGGAGAATGCAAGCTTTTACTGGATGCACTTTTTCCCCCGAAAAGATGTAAATAAAATGAGTAAAGCTCAATTATCACATTATTTATTCACTCAAGATATTCATCCAACAAATGATGTGCTAAATAGTTCTGTTTTTCTACCATCTTATTTTCATTTGAAGCAATCCACAAAGGCTTTAATTCTTATGAAACAAATATTGGATATTTCTCATAGTAATTATTATAGTACCTATGCTGTTGATTATTTGGTTACCTCTTTGCTACTGGAACTGACGAATCAATACACACAGCTGTTACTTCAATCCCATCATCAGGACAGTGAATCCTCTCAAAAATTCACACAGATTCTTGAATGGGTTCGAGTCAATATTTATAAAGATTTAACGGTAAAAGAAATTGCTGAGAAATTTTCTTTTAATCCAGACCATTTGACGAGAATGTTTAAAAAGAAGATAGGGATGAGCACAATCAAGTATATTAATACTTTAAAAATAAACAAAGCGAAAGAAATGCTATGTATTACCAATAAAACCATAAAAGAAATCGCATACGAGCTCCACTTTATCGACGAGAAATACTTTATGAAGCTATTTAAAAGCTATGAAGGAATGACTCCAACTCAATACAGAGATGCCTATACCCGAATCTATCTTAATAATAAATTTGTTGATCCTGAAATTCCTCTTCCCCATCACTTAAAGCATTTAGAGGGATAGGAAAGAAAAAAATAGAGGGACGGTTGTGGTAAAGCATGTCCCGTCCCTCCACTTCCCTACTTCAACAACTGCTTAGCTAATTTCCGTTCTTCTTTTTCTTTTGTAGTAGTGGTGATCATTTTAAGGTTTTGTTGTATTTCTGGTTGATGTCTAAAAGTTGATGACCATGCTGTCAAGACACTTAACGCATGCAGGCGCAAGTCTTCATTTGCAGATTCGAGTGCTACTTGTACTAATGGTACTCCAACACCCTCGAAATCATGTAAATCTAGTATAATACATTCGAGACATTTCTCTTCTTCTATTGATAAGCTTGAAAAAGAGAAATGAGATTGTGCAAAGGCACAAAGATCCTTAATAGACTGTAGCTCTCTTGTATCCATTATAGCCAAAAATAACATACTGTTTGTTGGTTCCTTCTTCAGCCATTCAAATAGTAGAGACGTGATGTCCAATTGATAGAATCGAGCAATCTCAATCGAACGGAAATCAATTTCCTCACTCTCTTGCAAAGCAGCTAGTGCAAGCTTTGACCATTTAGGATTAGTAATATAGACCTCTACCGCTTCTTGAAGTGCTTTACGTTCATGTTGTTTCCATTGTTCGTTAAATCGCTCTTCCCAAATTTCTTCATCCTCATTTAGAAATTCACTAATTTTGATAATCGGGTAGAAATCCTCCAAGGTTTCACAATGCGTTTGTGCATGGTAAAGGAAACGAGACAATACAGCACTAGCATACGGATAGTGATCCATGCCGTCTGGGTTTGAGTCATCTAATAATCCCTCTATCATTATGGCTGCTCCAGTATATAGTTCCTTCGAAATACTCTTCTCATAGAGCGCCACATCTAACTCTCCCTTTGTAGCACAACGGAGGGCAATAAAATCATGAAATTTTCTATTTTCACAACCTTTTGTTAGTAACCAATATTTCATTTCAGGAGTTTTGGCTTCCACTAGCTCAATTGCTGTCATTTTTCCCACCCCTTGAACTGACTGCACTAGTTTCCATATTTGATCATTTACTCTCTTCCCCCCACTTCTTATAGCAAAAATGGCATATGACGTAAATTCATCGTGCAAGCCTATTGTATATAGAAGCTCTTGGTGTTCTTCACAATTAGTAAAGCCGAGTACAAGGATTGCAAATTTAACAACATCTCTATGTGCCGCATGCTCAAGAAGCCATAACGCCTCTTGCTTTAGCGCCTGCTCATCAACTTCAAGTTGTCCTAATTCCCGAATGACCTCTTCTCGATAAATGGCCAAATGGTCAAAAATAATTTGTTCATATGTCGCTTTTCTTGCTTTTACAGTTGGATTTTCCAGTTGCTCTTTAAAGAGTTTCATGAGCTTGCTCACAAAAAATGGTGTCTTCGGTTCCTTGATAATCAGATCAAAAAGGCCAGGATCTAATCTTGGCTTATTTGTACCAAAAAAGTAGTCATCATCTGGTAAGTGTCCATCTACTATTCTATTATGTTCTTGGACCTGCTTTTGGATAAAAGGAATGATTTTGTCTTTATGCTCCCAAGGCAGAAATTCCAGCCTTTGCGATTCATTCATAATAGTCTCGTTATCGATTTTAATGATACAGTTAAGGCTTATATATCCACCAATTTTGACAGAAACTTTTTGCCTTTTTCCATTCTCCAAAGTAAGAATCCCTGATAAACTTACGTAAGGAAGAAGATGTGAAAAGATAGATTTCCGTTTATTCACAGCAACTGTTACTCCATCAATGATAAGATATTCCTCTTTCATTTTATTTACAACTTCAATACAATGTCCTTTATAATCAACGGTCCAAGTCTTATGAACCTCTTTTTCCATATCCTTTTTCAAGTTTTGCATATCATATTCAAATCCATCTCTGAACCCCATGCTGACCTCCCATTTCTTCTTTTTATGTTAAAAATGGTTAGTATAGTATATTCATCCTTTTTCTACTATATCTATCTTTCTATCTATTAAATACTATCTTTCTCTTATAGAAAAGACCTTTAAGCAAAATAAGAAAATTAATAAGAAAAAAGGACGCTTCTTGTGACCTCACAAGAGTCGTCCCTCTGCTTCTGCTTTTAAATCTTTAACCGTTTCTCCTTCTATTATTTGCGGTTGATAGTAATTTTCGTTTTGCACGTCCTTTTTCCCTTGGATTTTTTTAATGATCCAATCAGCTGCATCGTGTCCCATTTGTTCTTGGGGATGTGTTAATGTGGTGAGTTTAATGTTTGCATTTTTGGCAATATAAGAATTATCCTGCCCAATAATAGATAGTTTTTCTGGAATCGAGATAGTAAGTTGTCTGCATACATTTACAACCTCTAATGCAACTTCATCGTTATAGCATACAATAGCAGTCATATTTTCTAAATTTTCATCTAAGAACGTCTTCAAGTTTCTATTTAAATCTAACTTAGTCTCCGTAGTATAAGAAAAAACATGCTCTGCCTGAAATCGCAGTTTGGCTTCTCCCAAGGCTTTTATATATCCTTTCATACGAAACTTCCCTTGTAAATCATCCATTTTTGCTATAAGCCCTATCTGGGTGTGTCCTTTTGAAATTAATTCGTTTGTAGCGAGATAGCTAGATTGCACATCATCTAAACAAAAGAAGGGAACCTCTAACTCTTCGTAATAAGCATTGACCATTATAAATGGAACCTCTTGTTCTTTAAAGGATAAATAGTAAGCAATATTAGGGTTGTATAAATTACTTTTCGTCGGCTCTACAATTAATCCATCTACACCAAAGGATAGCATCATTTCTAATGCTTTCTTTTCTTGCTCCACATCATTATTGGTACTAGCTAATAATAACGAATAATCTTCTACATTTAATCTCCCTTCAATCCCGCGGATAATTGACGGAAAAATGTAATCAGAAATATAGGTTGTTATAACACCAATTGTTTTACTATTAGATTTCCCGCTCGTTTTTGACTGATATTGATTACTAACATAAGTACCAGATCCTTTTTCGCTTCTCAGGTATCCATCATTCGCCAATTCTAGAATCGCCTTTCGAACAGTATGACGGCTCACTTGGTACTTTTCTTGCAGGCTTGATTCAGTAGGAATTTGTTCTCCAACACGATAGTCCCCAGAAAGAATTTTACTTTTTATTTCATCAATGATGATTTGATACTTTAATTTCATTTAACGCACTTCCTTCAATGTTGTTATCCATTCAAATTTGATAATCACGATATTTGTATGGTCATATTCTAGCATATGTATGAATAAAATAAAATAACACCTATCAAACCAGACAAATTACATACAAATATCAACATCATCTTTTACTATTATTTTATTGGTTATCGAATCAGTTCTTGTTAAAAAATTAATAGAAACATCAATCGTGTTCTTTGGCATTTGTGTGTACATTTATACTTTTAATTGACATAAGTACGTACATATATTAAGGTGAATATGTACTAATGAAACAAATGAATCTCCATTCGATTACAATTGATGAAATCGCTATCAAGGAGGGAATATATGAAAACCAATCAAACAAATACAAAACAAGCAATTGTTGAGGGATTAACTTCACTTGGGATTGAATTCGGTTCCACGAGAATTAAGGCAGTCTTAATTGATCATAACTTTGAAACCATCGCATCTGGAAGCTATGAGTGGGAAAATCTTTTAGAAGATGGATTTTGGACGTACAACCTAGTCGATATTATCAACGGTCTCCAAACAGCTTATAGTGAAATGAAGCAAGAGGTTGAACGCAACTATGGTGTCACCATACGAACGGTTGGTTCTATTGGATTTTCTGCGATGATGCATGGATATATGGCCTTTGATAACACTGGCGAACTACTTGTACCCTTTCGGACATGGCGCAATACTACAACTAGCGTTGCCGCAAAAAAATTAACAGATGCCTTTCAATTCAATATTCCAGAACGATGGAGCATCGCCCATCTTTACCAAGCAATATTGAATGATGAACAGCATATTCCACGAATCGAGCATATTACCACTTTAGCTGGCTATATCCACTGGCTATTGACTGGCGAAAAGGCACTTGGCATTGGGGACGCTTCAGGAATGTTCCCAATAAATGAAGCATCACAGGATTACAACCAAGCTATGATTGAACAGTTTGAAGCATTAATTGCTGCGAAAGAATACCCTTGGAAGCTAAAAGACATTCTTCCTAAAGTTGCAACCGCAGGGGAACAAGCAGGTGTATTAACAGAGGTAGGGGCAAAAATTCTCGATCGATCTCGTAATTTACAGCCAGGGATTCCATTATGTCCCCCTGAAGGCGATGCGGGAACAGGGATGGTCGCAACAAACAGTGTGAGAAAACGCACTGGAAACGTCTCTGTCGGAACTTCTGTTTTCGCAATGATTGTTCTAGAAAAAGAGCTTTCAAAGGTTTATCCAGAAATCGACTTAGTAACAACGCCAGATGGCAGCCCAGTTGCAATGGTTCATGCAAACAACTGTACAAGTGATCTAAATGCATGGATGCGATTATTCCGTGAATCTTTAGAGGCGATGGGCCAAAAGGTTGATATGAATAAATTATTTGAAGCTTTATTGAGTACTGCTTTGGAAGCGGATCCAGATGGTGGTGGACTACTAAGCTATGGTTATTATTCAGGTGAGAATATTACAGGTTTAGAAAGCGGGCGCCCTCTCTTTGTCCGGTCACCAGAAAGTACATTTAATTTAGCGAACTTTATGCGCACACATCTCTTCTCTGCATTTGGTGCATTGAAAATTGGCATGGATATTTTAACGAAACAAGAAGATGTGGCAATCGATAGCATTTTAGGTCATGGTGGTTTATTTAAAACCCCTGTTGTCGGTCAAAAAATTGTTGCCGCTGCCATGAATACTCCCGTTTCCATAATGGCAACTGCAGGAGAAGGCGGAGCGTGGGGAATGGCTATTCTTGCTTCTTACATGAGGAACAAAGATGAAAATGATAGTTTAGAAGACTTCCTCGACAAGCAAGTATTTAAAGAGGTTGATAAGCAAGAAATGTATCCAGATCGCTTTGACGTAGAAGGATTTGAAGCATTTATTGCCCGTTATAAAAAAGGGTTAGCTATTGAGAAAGTAGCCGTCGAAAATATGATTCACGAGTAAGGAGATGAAGATTTAACATGTTAGAACAGCTAAAAGAAGAAGTATTTTATGCAAATTTAGAATTGCCTAAGCATGGGCTTGTGAAATATACATGGGGTAACGCTAGTGCCATTGATCGTGAAAGTGGTTTATTTGTTATCAAACCGAGTGGCATTAACTATGAAACAATGAAACCAAGCGATATGGTTGTTATTGATTTAGATGGGAATGTAGTAGAAGGAGACTTTAGACCTTCATCCGACACAGCTACTCACGCAGTACTTTATAAGCATTATCAAGAAATCGGAGGCATTGTGCATACTCATTCTACTTGGGCAACAATATGGGCTCAAGCAGGGCTGGACCTCCCGGCATTGGGCACCACTCATGCAGACACCTTTTATGGGTCTGTTCCATGCGCTCGCTATTTAACCCAAGAAGAAATCGATCGTAGCTACGAAGCGGAAACTGGTAACGTAATCATCGAAACCTTCAAAGAGCGTGGATTAGATATTTTAGCTATTCCTGGAGTATTGCTGCATGGACATGGTCCTTTCACATGGGGCAAAGACGTGCATTCTGCTGTCATGAATAGCGTCGTGTTAGATGAGGTTGCAAAAATGAATTTATTTACACGAGAATTAAATCGTTTTTCAGAAGAATTACCTCAACGAATCTTAGATAAACACTATTTACGCAAACATGGCAAAAATGCCTATTACGGTCAAAAGTAAAATAACTTAAACTACTAAACTAATAAATGGAAAAGAGGGAAATAGAATGTCAACTAATAAAATATTTTGGTTTGTTGTCGGTTCACAACATCTATATGGAGAAGAAGCGTTAGGAGAAGTAAAAGCAAATGCCCAAAGAATGACTGATGCTTTAAATGAAAGCGGAGTCTTGCCTTACCCACTCGTTCTACAGGATTTAGCCGTTAGCTCAGATAAAATCACAAGCATTATGAAAGAAGTCAACTACCGAGATGAAGTCGCAGGTGTCATCACTTGGATGCATACTTTCTCTCCTGCGAAAATGTGGATTCGCGGAACAAAACTATTACAAAAACCATTACTTCACTTAGCAACACAATACAATGAAAGTATCCCTTGGGCAACCATTGATATGGACTTTATGAATCTAAACCAAGCAGCTCATGGTGACCGTGAATATGGTTTTATCAACGCTCGTTTAAACAAACAAAATAAAGTGGTTGTCGGCTACTGGCAGCGAGCACTTGTTCAACAACAAATAGCTGATTGGATGGATGTTGCAGTAGCTTATAATGAAAGCTTTAATATTAAGGTTGCTCGTTTTGGAGATAACATGCGTAATGTTGGTGTTACAGATGGAGATAAGATAGAAGCTCAAATACAATTCGGATGGACAGTAGACTATTTTGCCATCGGTGACCTTGTTCAATACGTGAACGCTGTTACAGAAGATGAGATAAATGATCTATTTGCCGAATATGAAACACTTTATGAATTTGATTATGGCACATACAGTAAGGAAGAATGGGAATCTAGTGTAAAAGTCCAAGCAAGCTACGAAATTGCGATTAAGCGCTTCCTTGATGACGGTGGATACAACGCCTTCACTACGAACTTCGAAGATTTATATGGCATGAAACAACTTCCAGGTCTTGCCGTTCAACGTTTAATGGCACAAGGTTACGGCTTTGCTGGTGAAGGAGATTGGAAGACTGCTGCTCTTGATCGTTTATTAAAAGTAATGAGTCATAACCAATCAACAGGATTTATGGAAGATTACACATACGAATTAGCCGAGGGACAAGAAGCCGTTCTTCAATCTCATATGCTTGAAGTAGACCCAACTTTAGCAAGCAACAAACCAAAGATTATTGTTTCTCCATTAGGTATTGGCAATCGTGAAGACCCAGCTCGTCTAGTATTTGATGGAAAAGCTGGTGATGGGGTAGTTGTTTCCATGGCAGACTTTGGTACCCATTTCAAACTTTTAATTAATGAAGTTACTGCATTTGAGCCAAACATACCAGCACCAAACCTACCAGTAGCTCGCGTTCTATGGGACATTAAACCAAATTTCCAAGATGGTGTTAAAGCTTGGATCGAAAATGGCGGCGGTCACCATACAGTAGTATCCTTAAATTTGACAACAGACCAAATTATTTCCTATGCAAAACTAGTTGATTTAGACTATGTTGTCATTAAATAATGGGACATGGGGACAGGCCCCCTTGTCCCACTTTATAAAATAAAAGGAACGGTTCTTATGAGTTGAATAATCTCAAAAAGAACCGTTCCTCTGTTTCTCCTTCATTATATCAACCCATTCCTCCTGGTCCACCGCTGGAATTAACGCGATTGTAATGGACAACTTCTCCTAATTTTTCTGCTTGTTTGTTTTCATCAGGGGTCGTCATGCCAGATTTCTTTTCGAAATATAACACTAACCCTACCACTATGGCTATTGGTGCAAATAACAATAAGAATATCATTGTAACACCTCCGAAATCATCTTAGTATATATATACGCTTTTGGCTTTCCATTAGTTTCATTTATTTGTATAGATATACTTTTCCGTCTATTGGAGACATGATTCCCCCAAACTAGCCCATGCTGTAAATACACCCAAGGAATGCAGGAGATCCCTCCCATCCTGTCAAATTATAACTGGACAATCTAAGTATGATTGATCTTTAGTAACTTCTTATTAGCTTATTACTTTTAGAAGATGATGGATGTCTTCTGTTGAATTTGCGTAAAAATCGGCGTGATTATTGGATCTTATCGTGAAATAAACATTATGCAATTTCCCAGCGTAGCCGTAAGTTAATAGATTTGCGCATTGATGAGGATTTAGCTGTATTTGGATTGTAATCGCATTTGAATGATAATGCCCTTTGGAATCAAAGCCTGTCTCCTGAATGGAATTTACTTGTGCATTTTTATCAAAACTGTCGATGGCGGAAAACGTTTGATTATTGGTATACATTTCGTTTTATCTTCCCTTCTTTCTTTTATAGCTTTATCTTACTCTAGTTGTATGTAAAACGCTTAACATTGTTTACTATTTCACATATTTTTCATAATCTCCATACAAAGGAATGGAAAAAGAACCCCTTTGACAACTAGCATAGTTGTTTTTATAATAAAGGACGAAATGAATAATAAAACCTTATTTTTAGGACGTGGATTTTTCTAGAGGAAACTCTATTTTCGCCACACAATTGTCTGCAGACCGTTGTGTGGCTATTTTACGTTCACTGGGAGGAAAATCAATTTGAAAAAATGGCATTATGCTTTCATCGTTTTTTTAGGAGGCTGCTGTTATGGAATTCTATCGACCTTTGTTAAACTTGCCTACACAGCTGGTTTTTCGGCGGCAGAGGTAACAGGAGCACAATATTTATTTGGAACCTTAATTACTTGGGGACTTGTTCTGTTTACGAAAACATATAAAGCTACACGTGTGCCAGCTATCAAACTACTATTATCTGGCATCCCCTTTGGTTTAACGGGAATCTTTTATTATGAAGCATTACAGACGATAAATGCATCATTTGCAATTATTTTACTGTTTCAGTTTGTATGGATTGGTACACTTTTTGAAATGATCCTTTATAAGAAAAAGCCTACAAAAGAGAAGGTAATATCGATAATTATTCTTTTGTTCGGCTCTATACTTGCAGGGGGTGTTTCTTTAGAAGGTGGGATGAACATTTCCTGGCAAGGTGCTGGATGGGGCTTACTCTCTGCCTTCACATTTGCGACTTTTATTTTCCTTAGCGGATCAGTTGGGAAAAATACTCCAGCCTTACTTAAGAGTGGTCTTCTATCCATAGGTGGTTTATTCGTTGTTTTTCTAGTGTTTCCACCTGTGTATTTAGTTGATTTACCTACTTTAATAGGGGTTGCACCATATGGATTACTTCTCGGACTTTTCGGGGCAGTTCTACCACCTCTTCTCTATTCGATTGGAATGCCAAAGGTTGGTCCAGGACTCGGCACCATCTTAACAGCATCTGAGCTTCCGGTAGCTGTCTCCATGTCCGCGCTAGTTTTAGGAGAACCTGTTGGTGCATTACAATGGACTGGAGTTGTTCTTATATTAGGGGGAATTGCGTTTAGTAACGTTCAGCTTTCAAGAGCTAAAATGATGGTGGAATATTAATAAAGAATTCGAAGGGACGGTTCCTGTGAGTCAAATAAGCTCACAAGAATCGTCCCTTTTCCTGCCTTAAAAATTGATGGGTATAGCCTTCTTTATGAAAAGCCAACCATCCTAAATTATTCTTCATATCAATCAACGAACTATTTGGTAAAACTTCATGGGCAATAATTTCCTTCCATAGATAAGGAGAGTTTGCTTCCTTTTCATGAATGACATAATCATGTCCGCAATACCGGGACAGCTTCTGCTCCTTTGCCCGACTTTGTCTAAACTGGAGAATGCTTTTTAAAGCAAACCCCGATAATCCATCAAAAGACTGATTTTTTATGGGGCTACTTGTGATTTGATGTAGGCTTCGGTTCTTTTCTTGCTGAAAATAGACTTCTGCTTGAATAGAAGAGGCCATATGTGCATCTCCAGATAAGATAATACACATACTTGGATTCCATGCCGCTATTTGTTGATGGAAAAAGAAAAAGCCTCTTCCGTTGAATTTCCACCATTCCAAATCTAAGCTTCGCTGCAGTGATGGCAAGATATTAGTAAGAGGCAGGATATAATTTTTCAAAAAAGATTCAATCATATGAACGCCGTATAATGGAGTAGCAGAAATAATTACTAATGGCGTATGAGAATGCCAGCCGCTCGCAAATAATAAATCCGATAAATGCCTCCATTCATTTTTGCGAATTAAATTTGGTCCATTTGTCCGCTGTTTAAGCACATTTCCGACAACATAAGTTTGTTCCGCTGGATAGGCTCGTTGGGTTCTGGTATCTAATACAAGGCTTCGTGGATTGGTTGGTGCAACATAGCTCCAACCACGAAAGGATAATAGTGTGTATAGCCACTCTTCATATGCTGGGGTATTCGCTTTTAGCTTTTTCGTATAATTGCTTATTTTTGGAATGAATGACTCTGGAAAAGCAGCCGGATCATTTCCCCAGCCTTGAAAAGCCCAATAGGCAGTTAAAGCATTGGCAATAACATGATTTCCGAGCGGTGAACTAGCCACTTTTTCCTGCCATTCCTTTGTAATATTCCAGTCATCTGTTACATCATGATCATCAAATATCATATAAGTAGGGATATTCGCCAATAAACGGCGTACATTTGGCAGACATTGCTGGAACATTTCCGTTTCCTTTTGCTGTTCAGTGTATTCTTTTTTTAATGTACTTATTTTTCTTTCATTTACTTTATCCTTCGCTTTCTCTCCTTCCAGATAAATCTGATTATCTTTTAAATAGTCATCAAATCCCTTTAGATACTCCATCCTTCTTGCCAGCTCCCAAATTTCAGGATTCCAGCTCATGACGTACATAGCTGCGTACTCTCCAAGTGCCAAAAGGTGATTTGCAGCATTTCGCGAAGTAAATTGGCAGTATTTATTGATAATTTCTTGTCTCCCATTTATTTGATTGATGGCTGTTTGGAGTGCTTTGTTTTTAAGGTCCTTACATAATTCCCTCCATGGTTCTTCCTTCCCTATTAGCTGCTTACCCAATAAGGATAAAAAGGGCGCTATTGGCGCTGGGACATCATCTGCATATATTTGATCGCCTGTTAGAAAAAGAGCACTTGGCCTTTTCTCCAAATGAAAATAGGACTCCTGCAGTTTTTCATCCCCCAAACATAATGCATCTTCTCCAATTCCATGCAGCTTGCGACAGGATCCATATAATATATTTCGTTCATCTGTTTCTGGAATAAAAAATGTGGGATAGTGTAGGGTTCCATAGCAAATAGATGCTGGATTATTGGGGGATAATAATTCGAAATCACTTAAATCATACGTATCGATACCTTTTTTAAATTCCATATTGTATCCTATCAAGGTTTGAGTGGGAAACCTTTCTGATTGTGGCTGGATTTTAATCAAATAGATATATAAATGTTTCCCTAACCGAACAATTTGTGTATCAGCTTTACTTGCAATTGGCTGATAATCATATTCTTCTGTCTCTTGATTGCGTTGAATGGCATAAAGATTTGCGTTTAATCGATATTTCTCACTTAATGCAATCCACAGATAGGCGCAAGTTTCCTCCACTCTGCGCACCATTGGGCCAGACAAAATTAACGGCAGATTCATCATTACCACCATCCATTTCAGTTCTCTTACATCCTATTCAGAAAAAGGAGGGGATATGAGGGGACAAGGGGTCAGGTTCCTTGTCCCACTCACCTGATTGAAGTATATCCCGTCCTTTGTTATGATGGGGAGAGGAACCTTATTTCAATAATAATGGAGGAAACTTCCGTGAACGATAAGCAGACAAATGAGCAAGAAGGAAAAAAGAAAATTAGCTTACAAGAAGCAATGAAGCAACAGTTAGCAAATAAAATGCAGCAAGGACAAGGCGAAAAAGCAAGCTTGAGCGGCAATCAGAAAACGAAGAAAATGAAAAGCCAGCTAACGAAAAAACCAAATAATCAAAGAAAACGCATGGGTGTGTAATGAACGGGCAAAATAGAAAAGACATCACTCCAGGCGTTCACGTTGAAATTGTCCTAAAACAAGACCAAAGAACCGGGAAGCGAACAGCAGGCATTGTAAAAGATATATTAACAAAGTCAGCCTCCCATCCACATGGAATTAAAGTTCGTTTAGAAGATGGACAAGTAGGACGAGTGCAGTTGATTAAAAAGGGATAAAAAAGAACAATCACGTTTTAAGATTTTTATAACGTGATTGTCCTTTTTCTTTTATGGGGCTTAACCTTTTTAGCTTACTTGCAGAATTAATGATGAGAAAATATCTCTTTTTCTTGTCCTGTAAGAAATTAATCTCTCAATTCAACCGAGTAATACCGTTCAGCTGGTTCATCTGTATTTTTCTCAAAAAACAATTTATATTCTCCTAAATCATAATATAGGTAATATCCACTACTTACTTCACTATAATCCTGACTAGTTGGTTTTCCTAAGTATTCGATAATTTCATCCCCCGTTAGAAAAATGGGAAGGTAATAGGAATTTATTGGAGAATCTGAATACTCTTCATAATCATAAGGAACGCCAAATCCAGCTTGATAATCATCATAATAGATAAGATAGCCTCCTTCTGTTGATACTCTCCAGTCAGGCTGTCCAATTTGATCTTCTATAAGAGAACCAATTGGATCATGTAGGGATATATCAATACCTGCAATCATTCCATTTTTTGCATTTGGCAAAAAGTCCGAATGCCTTATCTTTTCATTATTTAACAATGCAGCAGATTGATCTAATTCAACTGCTTCTGCAGAATCTAATTCGCCCGCTTCAGATTCACTAGATTCCAAAACGTCATCATAATGATCCTCTTCCTTTACTTCCTCTAACGGTCCCTCATCCCAATCATTTACACCATATAAATCAAATCCTGTGATTTTAGAAACTACAACATGATAATTTGGAAACTCTCCCTCTTCTTCTTCCCCAAAAAAGTCCGTAATACTATTTGATATCATAATCATCGCATAGCCTTGTTCCTCTGTTAAACGATAGTAATAGATTTCTTTATAATCGGTTGTTGTATAACGGAGGGCATCGTTTTTTCTCTCTTTTTCCTCATGATCTTCATCTAAAAATGAGCTGTCTGTCGGAAGTAGTTTCTCTCCCAAACTACGAATTTCCTCCTTCGCTCCTTCTATATAAAAATTCATAGCTTCTATTTTTTCTTTCTGGTCATAGTTTATGTATATCGTTTCTCTTTCTTCCTTTAACAGCAAAAAATCCTTCTGACCATTTGATTCATATATTGGTTCACCATACAAAGAATAGGCTACTTGTATATCCTCCCCAAGCTTCGGATACTCTAGCTCTAGTAATAAGGACACTTCATCTTTACCTAAAATCTCCTTACTCTTTTCTACTGGTGCAGAAATATTCAGATATATAACATCAAGCTTCCACAATATAACTAACGTTAGCAGCACCGTTAATACTACTATATTCATAATGATTAAAATCTTTTTCACTGTTCCCCTCACTACTTTCTATATCTTTTGTACTGCTATTAGTCTATCATATATGGAAGAAAGTTGAAAAAACACATTTGTTTTTAACTAGTTGTTCTTTTAATTAAAGAAGGAACCGTCCTTCTGCTTGCTTCTATTTCATAAAAGCAATGTTATCGTTTAATAGAATGATGACTGCTCTCAATTTACTAGAAGATTGGAATCCGATAAAAGAAGCATTACATATGCTGAAATCAGATAGAAAGAAGGAAATGTGGATGACAGAGACAAACAAGGCAATTATCATCGGAGGAGGCATTGCTGGGAAGCTTGCAGCCAGAGTGTTATCAGACAAATTTAAAGAGGTAATTATCCTAGAAAAGGACCAAAAAAGTATGGATCCAACACCACGAAAAGGTGCAAGACAGGGAGAACATCTGCATGCCCTTCTTCACGCTGGACAATATGGAATGGAGGAACTTTTTCCGGGTATTACAGAAAAATTCTACAGCAGTGGTGCTATCAAGATTAATTCCACAATGGATTTATCATGGTATCATCATGGCGGATGGAAGCTACGTTATGACGGAGGATATACAACGACCCTCCAAACTCGCCCACATCTTGAATACCATATTGAGCAATACATAGAGCAGATTCCTAATATTACATCCAAATACCAAGTAACTGTTAAAAACTTTTTATATCAAACAGACGAGTCCAGAATCAATGGAGTTGAAATACAATTACCAAACAAAAAAACCGAACAAATCTATGCTGATCTCATTGTGGATACTAGTGGTGCAACCAGCTTAACATCCACTTGGCTGCATAAAAAAGGAATCACAATTCCCCAAGAAAAAGTAGAAATCGGTTTAACGTATGTAAGTCAAAAATTCAATCTTCCTGAAGATCCCAAGAGAGACTGGAAAATAAAATTAATCTATCCTAATCCTCCCCAGGAAAAAGTGGGCGGAACGATTTCAAAAGTAGAAGGTGATCAATATATTGTTACGATGATAGGCTATCTTAACGCTATTTCCGAAAAAGAAATTATAAAAAAAGATGATGGATTTTTAGAGCTTGCAAAAAAATTACCTAAACTAGATATCTATCATGAGCTGCTCCATGCAACACCCTTAACTAACCCCTCTATTTACCGGGTTCCACAGATTAAGTGGAAACGAATAGACAAGGTAAAAGCATTTCCAAGTGGGCTTTTGCTAATGGGGGATACGATTTGCAGAATTGATCCTGTCTTTGGTCAGGGCATGAGTATTGCTGTATTAGAAGCACTAGCGCTGCAGAAAATACTTCAAGAGCAGAAGGGTTCCTTGCAGGAAACCATTACCGCTTTTCATAATAAGGTTGCAAAGATTATTGCCCCGATTTGGAAGATGGTTATTACCGAGGATTTCCGCTATCCCGATATCATAGGAAAGAAACCAATAGAGTTAAAGATTCAACAATGGTATGCCAAGCAAATTTACCTATTGTCTACGGAAAAACGGGATATCTATGATCATTTTATAAAAGTCATGAATTTAGTAGAACCCATTAGCTTCTTAATGAAGCCACGGATTTTAGGTAGTGTATTAAGATTAAGGCGCATTTTTGTGAAATAGGATGAAGAATCGTTCCCCTGTTTCCCTCCAAATTAATAAAGAAGCAAAAGAACTAGCCTTTGCTTCTTTACTCTACTTATTTAGAGCTGGAACAAGGAACCTGCCCCCTTGTCCTACTATTTAAATAATAAAATCTTACCTACCGTACCGTCATTGCTTTCGCCAACTACGCGAATTTTCAATCCAGTAGTAGGGATGTTACGCCCTGCTTCTAGGTTTCCTGGATTGCTGTAATCTGCGCTGTCATCAAAGAGTGGAGTTCTCTTTGTAAAGTTATCTTTCAATGTTGTGCCGTTAATAGCGGAATAATCTAAAAGCATTTTGCTTGATTTACCTAAGCTAAAGGCTGCATCGTTTAATTGATAACGTGTAGTTCCAACCACTCCATCACTCCAGTAATTAGTATGCTGATCAGCATCGACTACTCCTAAATAACCATCTCCAGGATGAATTCCTGTCCAGTTATCTCCATATGCTTCATCTACGTACCAAACAACAAGACCTGGATCGTAGCTCATTAAGCTAGCACCGCGGCGAATATGAGAAAGGCCTGCATCTACTCCATTGTGGGATCTCCATTCTAATAGATAATAATGTTTAGAATAGAATTTACCTTCATCCTTCTTAAATCCATCCAAAGTAAAGACAGAGTCACCTTCTGCATCATCTATTACTACTTCTGCACCATCAACTGTTACCTTAATATCATCTACATAGAATCCAGAATTAGCTACAGCTACGTCTGTCCAATAATTAAATTCTACTTCCACCTTTTGTCCAGCATATGCGCTTAAATCAAAGGATGCATCCACCCATTCTCCATTTGTGCTTCCTGTAATACCATTACCTGGGTTTTGAGCATTTGGATTTTCCGTTGTTGTAATGTTCCCTTTAATGGACGTTCCATTTACTTTTACAGATGCATAATCCCAATCTGCTTCAATATCATACCAAGTTTTAAACGTTAACTCTGCACTTGTTGCATTCGTTAGGTCTAATGTAGTTTTCATGGAATTATCCAAATTATTTCCACTGCCACCAAAATACTCATATTGACCACTTGCTGGTATGTTTACATCGGTTGTTTTATCCGGAAGATTAATACGAACAGCATCATTATTTGTTCCTTTTGTTACTGCTTCGTCTAATAAAAGCTCTGTTCCTTTGCTTGTAATATCTTCCACATTTAAGGTTGGACCACTTAACCAATTACCTCCATGTGCTCCTTGCAAATATTCCTTTGCATAAGCACTGAATCCACTTGGTTCTGTTCCAGGAACATCACCAGCCCAGCTTCCACTTGCCATAATCGACCAATAAGCTACTGCTTCACCGCCACCACTATATTGCGTATCATACTCGTCAGGCAAACCTAAATCATGGCCGAATTCATGAGCAAATACACCAGCTGCTCCATCTTCGGGTTCAATTGTATAGTCATACGCACCAAGTAAACCACCAAAACGATCACTATTAGAAGTTCCACCAGGTACAGCAACTAGGTTTCCTAGATTCCAGCGATGGGACCAAATAGCATCTCCTCCCAATGCACCACCACCTGCTTCTTCACCAACACCTGCATGGATAACCATTAAATGATCGATGATACCATCTGGCTCATTATAAACACCATCACCATCATAATCATCACGATCCCATACATCGTATTCGCTTAAATTTACATTAGGGTCTTGTCCAGCCTTTGTTAATGCTTCATATACTAGCTCACGAGGACGTGCATCACTATCATCTGGTCCAGGATAATTCCCTCCATAATAAGCTGCTTCATGATCAGCTGTATACCAGCCAGCAACTTCCCCTTCTACCGTATAGCTTCCGCCAGATTGCTCTTCATAAAATTGTTTCATCGAGACAAGGTTTTCGCCATTCGGACCTTCATAGCCATCTTCTCCAAAAATCATATTTTGGAAATGGTCATGTGTGTAGTCTTCATAGAACATATCTGTTTCCTCTTTGGTAATTGAGCTTTTTTCATAATCCGGGAAATCTATTGCTAAAACAAGCACTTTATCTTCACGAACTTCCCCGTTATATGCTTCTTCTTCTACTGAATCAACCTTATTTTTCTTTGCCTGCCCTAATTTATTTCCCTTGCCTTTTTGAAGACTAGTAGATGCTTCTTTTTCGCCCTTTGTTTCTAATTCAGCTAAGGCTTTTGGCAATTTATCCTTTGTTTCCTTTTTGACCCCTTCCGCTTTACCCTTTAAATATTTTTGCAGAGCTTCTTCTGCTTCATTTTGGCTTGCATTTTTTGCTAATTTTCCTTCTTTTTTCAGCATCTCAATGATTCGCTCATCATTAGCAATGCCTAAATCAATCGGGGCCCCTCCATAATTGGAGGCAACTTCCTTATAAACTGCTTCTGCAGCAGCCTTCTCAGGAGGCCCATATAATCCTAGTGAGAGGGTACTTATTCCAAGTACCGCTGCCAATGCTGTTTTTTTAAGCTTCTTCTTAACCACTAATAAATCCCCCTCTAGCAAGTATGTAATTATTACAAGATTCAATATTCTAAATTAATATTCAATTATCCTTTTTATTTTTTTAAAATAGTACTTTTATATCAGAAAATTTTCTGTTTTTAAAATTTTCTCTTTCGATTACCTATAAACATTTCAACTTCCTTACTAGATTGATTGTTTTCCATTCATTTTCTTAGAAACTATTCTTAAATAAGTTCATTCACTTCATAAATTAGACTATTTCTTTTCTAACGGGTAAACTTATTTTGTGTCTCAAACTATATGAAAATATTAATGTGAAGAGGAGTTACTATAGTGATAAAGAAGTTATTGTTGAAGGGGGTGTGAATTTTGTACAGGAAAGAAAACTTGCTATAACCTAAAAAAAACGTAAACTCGAGTCGTTTACGTTTTTCTTCTCAATCGTCATTCCCCTCCTCGATACCAGCGTGGGACAAGGAACCTGACCCCATGTCCCAACCAACCTCACTTCAACCCCGTCAGCGTAATTCCCTTTATAATATGGCGTTGGAAGATCAAGAAGACGATGATGAGTGGAACGACGGCTATCGTTGCGCCTGCCATGACGATTTCCCAATAGGTTTGGTTTTCGCCGGAGAAAAAGGCAAGTCCGACAGGCAGTGTTCGCATTTCTTCTGTTTCGATGACGATAAGGGGCCATAGATAGGCATTCCAGTTTCCTAGGAAAGTGAAAATACAAAGTGCTGATAAGGCTGGATAAACCTGTGGGATGGCGATTTGAAAGAAAATCTTGAATTCATTTAATCCATCGATTCTTGCTGCATCAAGCAAATCATCTGGGATAGATTCCATAAACTGCTTCATCAGAAAAATGCCAAAAGCTGATATGACGCCTGGAAACATAATTCCCCAGTAAGTATCGACCCAGCCTAAATCGGTAGACATGATATACCAAGGAATAATTAGCATTTCGGTCGGAATCATAAGAGAGCTTAGGATGAATAAAAAGATAATATTTTTCCCAACAAACGAAAATTTAGCGATAACATAGCCAACAAGAGTGTCAAATAAAGCAACACTTAAGGTAGTAATAATTGCAACGATAAAACTATTAAAAAACCATTTATTAAATAGCGTATCTACCATGATTTTTCGATAATTGTCTAAAGTAGGATGGTCAGCAAGCAGCTTTAGTCCATATACTTCAGATGGCGGTTTAAAGGATGTTGATACCATCCAAATAAATGGAAACAACATAAAAATTGCACCCACGGTTAGTAGAATATAGACAATCGATTTTTTAAAGTACCTTCTTTTTTTCAAGTCTTCACCCCCACACCTTTCTAGTATTCAAATTTCTTCGTTAATACCTTCATTTGAATAATGGTTATGATTAAAATAATAATAAATAACAGAACGGTTGCCGCAGAAGCTAGGCCCATATCAAAGTGCTGGAATGCTAATTCGTAAATATAAAGCACAACCGATATCGTTGAATTCAGTGGTCCACCCTGTGTCATATTTTGGACCTGTGTAAAGGTTTGTAAGAAGCTAATACTTCCAATGACAGCGGAAAATACGATTGTCGGATTTAATAAGGGCAAAGTAATATGAATAAATTTATTCCAGCTATTCGCCCCATCTATTTCTGCTGCTTCATAGAACATTTTCGGAATATTTTCAAGGCCAGCTAAGAAGATAATCATCTGGAAGCCTAAGCCTTGCCATATCATTGTTAAGATAATAATATAAATCGCCTGATCCGGTGATTTTAGAAAAAGCTGGGCCTCAAAGCCCCATTTCATCAGGATATCATTCACAATCCCGTTGTTCATTAGAATCCATTTGAAAACCCAGCTTACGGCAACAATGCTTGTCACATAAGGAATAAAGTATATCGCTCGGAACACACCGACAAATTTATTGATTCTTTGCAGCAGTAAAGCTACCCCTATCCCGCACAGCAACTGCCCAATGACACCAAATACAACATAGATGAACGTATTTACTAGTGCTTTTCGAAAAATTTCATCTTTAAAAAGAGTCATATAATTATCCATTCCAACAAATGGTTTTTCCTCCGAAAGAATATCCCATTCCCGGAATCCTATATTAAAGGTATAAAGTGTTGGCAAAAATCGAATCGAAATAAAAAAGAGAAGAGGAATAAGCAAGCAAGTATACACAAATATATATTTTTGCTGTTTTAACGTGAATCTAGCAGTCTTTTTTTTGACAATAGAATCGTTCTTACTAGTCATGGAGCCCCCTCCTTTCTGAATAAAGAAAGACGAAATTCGCCTTTCTTTATCCCATCAGATTTACTTTTTACTCCAATAGTCATCGTAAAGCTTCTGTGATTTAGCCGCAAATTCATTATAAGCATCCTCAATAGAAACCCCATTTAGCAATACTTCATTCACCGCATCAATAACATACTGTCTCTGCGCGGTTTCGTCGACATAGAATTGTGCATTCGCATAAGGAAGCTGTTCAATAAATGGACCATATAGCGGATCATTTACGTATTTATCTTGTGTTGCTACCGCTTCTTTTGCTGGCAGTTCCCCTACCTCATCAATCCAGCGTTCCATCACTTCATCACTTGTTAAAAACGCTAAGAATTTTTTCGATGCTTCTAATTTTTCCCCTTCTACTTTTGCAGTAATGCCATTTGCCCAGAATGATGATTGGGTTGCTTTCTCTTTATAGGATGGCAGTGGCGCAACTCCATAATTTAAATCAGGTGCATCTGTAGCCAATGTTCCCAGACGGAAGGAGCCATCAATATTCATCGCTGCATTGCCTGTTTTAAATGCTGTTACATCATCTGTATAAAATCCGCTTTCCCCAACCTTATGCTTGGATCCAAATTCCACTAAATACGTAAATGCTTCTAACCCAGCAGGAGTATCATCCCAAAGAATTTGCTTCCGATCCTCACTTAATCCTTGACCACCAGCCTGATAAACTAAGGCATCATAAAACCAGTTGTTCAACTGAGCTCCTATTTCGTATGCCATCCCTTCTGTTACTAACTTTCCATTTTCTCTGACTGTCAGCTTTTTCGCATAATCTACTAATTCATCCCATGTTTCTGGTGGACTGTTCGAATCTAAGCCTGCTTTTTCGAAAAGATCTTTGTTATAAAAAAGCGCCAGTGTACGAACAGCCGTTGGAATTGCCCAATACTTATCATCCAATTTCGCTGCATTTACTAAGGAGAAGTATTCACTTTCAATTTGATCTACCGGGAATGTATCTTCCGGAAGAGGCTGTAAATAACCTGAATCAATGTATTTCGGAAGCCAGCCATAATATAAATTAATGACATCTGGACCTCTTCCAGCTGGAACTAATGTAGCCACTTTTTCATTGTATTGCTCATAAGGGAAGGTTGTTTGCTTTACTTTGATACCTGGATTTGCTTCTTCAAATTCTTTAATAAGCTCATCCATTAAATCAACTTTAGCCTTATAGGCATATTGCCAGTATTCAATGGTTACTGTATCCCCTTCTTCTCCCCCAGATTCCTTTCCTTTTGAACAGCCAACAACTACCATTAACACTATGAGAAAAAGAAAAACACCTAACATTTTTTTCAATAGAACCCCTCCTATTAAACAAGTTATTTATTATTACTTAACACGTTGTAGCTGTTATGGTGTAGTAGCTGTTTATAAGAAGTAAATTTCTGTCTATATGTTTCTACTTCTTTAGAAAAAGCCTCTACATGTTGAGTGGAGCGTATCCGCTGCCTCTCTGTTTCTTTCGGATTAGGACCTCCTAGTACGGAGCGAACAAGGACAAATTGATAGGGATCAATCGCATTTTTATAATGTGCTTCTGTAAAAACAAGTGGTGTACCCAATATTTCCTTGGCAATTTGTTTAACCAATTCAGCAGAGCCATCATTTATTTTTTTCCCAGAGCTAGATAATTGTTGGACTAAAACACTGGCAATTTGATGAGAATCACGGAAGGATAAATGGCATTCTCTTACAAGCACATCTGCTAATTCCGTGACGGTGGAAAAGCCTTCACAGCACCGGGTAAAGAGCTTATCTACATTCACCTCCATAGATTTAAGAATTTCTGTCAATAATTCGATGATTTGATAAGAATGAGAAAAGCCATTAATAAGAATAGGTTGGATGTCATCCCCGATATCGACAATGTCCCCAAAAGGTGCATTATGTGGCATCATAAATACGGCGTTTATTTCTCCAATTGTTCTACTAATAAGGGATTTGGTATGTTCTAAGGATGATGGATTTCGTTTTTGAGGCATGATGCTTGATGTTTGCACTAAGCTTTCATCTAGCCTGATTGCATCTACTTCATTTGTCGTAAAAAACATAAGATCATGTGTAAAGCGGGACAAGGTGCTTAAGGCAATTTTGATTACACTAGCTATTTCAAGCATATAATCTGCGGCACTAATCGAATCATAGGAATTTTCCATCGCTTTATCAAAAGCTAATTGTGTTGCCATAAAAGGACGGTCAATTGGAAAGCCAGAAGTACCTAGAGCAGCAGCACCCATTGGCGACTGATTTATTCTTTTTAAAAGAGAAAAGCCTCTCTCCAGATCTCTCTCTAAGCTACTATCTATGGCTAAAAGATAATGGGCCAAAGTAGTCGGCTGTGCTTGCTGATTATGTGTATAGGCTGGCATAATCGTTCGTTCATGTTCTTTTGCAAGACCCAGCAATACCTTTTTTAATTCGATAAGCACGGTGAGAAAATGCAAAAGCTTTTCACGAGCTAACATCCTGTACATGGTAGCATCCATATCGTTTCGACTGAAGGCAATATGCATATT
This sequence comes from Niallia sp. Sow4_A1, assembly GCF_052116745.1. Classification (NCBI taxonomy): domain Bacteria; kingdom Bacillati; phylum Bacillota; class Bacilli; order Caryophanales; family Bacillaceae; genus Niallia; species Niallia sp. Sow4_A1. The sequence continues at coordinate 24,814 of NZ_JBQKKM010000013.1, forward strand.
CCCTACAAGCTCTTCGCCGATTTCTTGTTTTAAATCTTCTTCTATCATAAAAAATAAGTCTTCAAAGATAGGATCATAATTCTTTCCATAGCCTTTCGCTAATATGCCTTGATTCGCTTTAATGATTTTTTCGGTATCTGCGATTTTTAAGATTTTTTGGCGGGCTAACATGGTAGCATGTGCGATATTAATTTCTAATAAGTAGGGAAGGAAATGTTGCTTGGTAAAATCGTAGGTAGGTTCTAGGATATGATTTACATATATATGTGATCTACTGTCTGGCATTCAGCTGCTTCACTCCCATCTCTAAATTGAGTAAACGGCGTGCATTGTTCCCAAAGATATTCTCCATATCATCCTCTCTCATATTAATTTCTCTGCATACTCTTACCTGATCTTGTAAATATCGATAGGAAAAGCCTCTCGGAAAGCCATTGGAATCTGTGCCAAATATAATTCTTTCTGGTCCAATCAATTCAAATGTTTTTCGAAAGAGCGTCTCTAAATCTAATGGATATGGCATCCATCTTACCCACTGATTAGAGCCAGATGTATCGACATAAACATTTGGGCAGCTCCAGCATAAATGTAACAGCTCTTTGAAGTAGCCTGCACCAAAATGAGGAATAATGATTGGAAGATCTGGGAATTCTCTTGCTACTTGAAAAATCGCAAGGGGAGACATATTTTGATGTTCCACTATTCCACCAGCTCTGCCTAACAATCCAAAATGAATTAAAACTGGCAGTTGGTTATCTGATAAATATTGCCAAACTGGCATTAAGGCTTCATCATGCAACGGTCTATTCACAAGGGGCCCAAACATTTTATAGCCTTTTAATCCTAATTGTTCAATCGCTCTTTTTAGCTCGGGCAGAGCATCGCTACTTTCGATAGAATGATGAGCAAACCCGATAAATCGGTCTGAATGCTCGCTAATTTTCGCAGCCATATCATCATTGTCTTCTGCCGTAAGAAAGTTCATGACTTCTACACCATATGTATCGAGCTCTGCTAGCCATCGATCCATGAGCGGGATTGCTTTTTGCTCGTCTGTTTCCTCTGAAGGATGGGGAAAATCCCAAGTTAACCTCATTCTTTCTGATCTTTCTGCATTATAGGCATCCCCCGTTTTGGATCTTTTAATAAAACTACTGCCTTTTTTCGCAGGTAAATGCCCATGAATATCAACCACTTTAAAAGCATTTTGAAAGAGCATGTATATCTCCCTTCTAATCTATTTTTTCAACTAGACAATAATGCATGTTTTTTCATACAAAGAACGGTTGCGCCAAGCAAGGAAGCATGCGGCAGCTTTGTTAGCATTACCGTTGTTCTACTTTGTTCAGGCAGATAATGCTCGATTCTCGCTTGTAGTTTTGGCAAAAACCAATGGCCTGATTTGGAAATCCCTCCCCCTAATACGATGCATTCAGGATTAAGCAATGCAGCAACATTTATTAAAGATACAGCAAGATGATCCAAAGCCTCGTTAATGATTTTAGCCGCTAGTGCTTCTCCTTCGATTGCCTTTTGAAATATTTTCTCCGCATTCTCCTTCTTTGTAGCAGAACCGCTTTGATACTGTTTCACAATAGACGGACCACCTACCTGATTTTCGAGAAAACCATAGCCCTCAAACACCGATTCAAATCCTTGGCTTGCCTGATCTTTATTAGTAATCATGTAGCCTATTTCTCCAGCTGCATATTGACCACCGCGAAATAATTCTCCATTAATTACAATTCCGCAGCCTACTCCTGTTCCAATCGTTATTAAAACTACATGGGATTTATCTTTAGCAGCACCTTTCCAGCACTCTCCCAACACCGCCATATTCACATCATTTTCAATGTAAATCGGGAAAGGAAAATGCTCTGCCATCTCCCTTTTCAATGGATAGTGGAGCCACCCTAAGCTTGGTGCTTCCATCACGATTCCCTGATCCGAATCAGTAATTCCCGGCGCACCAATCGCCAAAGCCAACACCTTCGTATGACAAATATTTTTGTCTTCTAGCATTGCATTTACTTCACTAACTAGTAAAAGAATAAAATCTTTCTTCAATCCATCCTGTGTATCGATTTTTCGATGAAGAATCAAGCCACCATCCAAATCCATAATCGCTAGTTCTGTCGAGGTTCCGCCAATATCAATGCCAATGGTATATTTAAATTGTTTATCAAAGACTAAATGAACCGGTTTTCGTCCCCCTCTCTTTGCTGCCTTTTTGCTTTCTTTTTCAATTATCCAGCCTTCTTCCACCAGTTCATCTACCAATGCCGATATAGTCGGTTTACTTAGCTTCAATCTTTTTGCCAAACTTGCTCTGGAATAAAGATTATCTCCTTCGATAATTTCTTGTAGCACTTTTCTTTTATTAATTGTCTTCAAGTAGTTGGGAGTTCCTGATTGCAATATACTCATCCATTCCTCCATTCATGGCAGTTAGTAAATCTTCCTTACTTCTTGAATAGTCTATGACTCGCTAGAATGTAATATGTTTATAAATTTTCCGAGGGACAAATAGTGGTTTATTACTTTTTTGAAAAAAAGTTAACTATAGAAGTATCTTTATGGGGATGAACGATTTTTTTCTGATGAGGAAAGCTAAATGTGGGGTTGCTTTTTGGGGTGAACGCCTCTTTTACAACATGATGCAATGCTAGATGTGGTTTTCATTTCCGGGATGAACGCCTTTTTCACTACTTTCAATCCTAATTTTGGTTTTCATTTCCGGGATGAACGCCTTTTTCACTACTTTCAATCCTAATTGTGGTTTTCATTTCCGGGATGAACGCCTTTTTCACTACTTTCAATCCTAATTTTGGTTTTCATTTCCAGGATGAACGCCTTTTTCACTACTTTCAATCCTAATTTTGGTTTTCATTTCCAGGATGAACGCCATTTTTACTTCCCACATTCCTAATTTTGGTTTTCCTTTCCACAATGAACGCCGCTTTCATTACTCACAATGCTAAAAGCGGCTTTCATCTCCAATATGAAAACCGCTTCCCTATCTCATGTATTATTAACATTCATCGCAGACTGATTGTATTTTTTTAACAACCTTGCAAATGTCTCTCGTTCTTCTTCTGACCAAACATTGGTAACTTCTGCTACTCTTTTCTTTCTAAACTGTTTTTCTTTTTTAAATTCTTCTAATCCTATATCGGTTATCTGGAGTGTATAGGCTCTGCCATCTGTTTCATCTGGAATTCGGAACAAGTAGCCTTTCTGTTCCAGTGCTGCTGCCTGCCTACTTACTGTGGAAACATCTAGTTGAAATTCAGTTGCTAGCGCTTTAACACCAGCTGGCCCTTTTGTCACTATTTCATGTAATAACAGATATGCTGACCGATCAAGATTACCATTTTTTTTATGGGAAGACGTGTGTGTAATGCGACGTATCAGAATGGATAATTCAACCTCTAGTTCTTCCAACGATTCTTCATGCATAGATTAACTACCTCACCGTTTCAAAATATTTCTATAAAAATATGATAGCACACTTATTTAATGATTTGTAATGGACAGGGGAAGCTCCATTTCTGAAAATAGAATTGACGTTTTGAAATATAGTTGTATAATACAATTATATAGTTTCCTTATACAACTATTTTTTAAAAATCTAAGGGGGAAAGAAAATGCTAGCCCGTGATATTATGGTAAACCAAGTATATAAAGTGAAGGAAAGCGACACCGTCCGTTCTGTTATCGAAAAATTTATTGATTACAAAATTAGCGGTCTTCCAATAGTCAATGATCGAAATGAAATTGTTGGTTTCATCAGTGATGGAGATGTGTTGCGCTATATTGGTAAACATGATGATCATATTATCGACAGTATTTATTATGCTGTGGTAATTAAAGGCGATGATGAAGATTTTAACCAGAGATTACAAAGTCTCTTGCATTTGAATGTAATGAAAATCGCGAAGAAAAAAGTTGTAAAGGTAGCTTGGGATGAAAAAATAGAAGTGATTGCGGCTTTACTAGGTAAGAAGCAAATAAAAAAAGTGCCCGTTGAAAAAAACGGAATTTTAGCAGGCATTATTAGCCGCGGAGATGTAATACGGAATTCTTTTAAGGAATTAATCTAATACATTTTGAACCAAAGGGATAATAGAAAAAGGGGAGATTTATCCATGCCATCTTTACAATCTGTATCAGCAGATTCAACAAAAAATAATGTAAATACGAGGACTGAAGCTAGCTTGTTAAAACAGCCGAAAGCAGTATGGGCTGTATTTTTTGCTGGGATTATCGCCTTTATGGGTCTCGGTCTCGTTGATCCAATCCTTCCAGCGATTGCAGAGAAGCTTGATGCCTCACAAAGTCAAGTAACCCTGCTCTTCACTAGCTATAATGCGGTAATGGCCGTAGCAATGCTCATTACTGGGATGATTTCATCAAGACTTGGAGTTAAGTGGACACTTATCTTAGGAATAGTAATCATTGCTGTTTTCTCTTGCTTAGGCGGACTTTCAAATGGTATCTGGACACTTGTGGGACTACGCGGCGGATGGGGTCTCGGAAATGCGCTATTTGTAGCAACTGCGCTCGCCGCGATTGTATCTCTATCAAACAGCGGTACTGCAAAAGCAATTATTCTTTATGAAGCTGCTATTGGACTAGGAATCTCTGTTGGGCCTCTTCTAGGTGGCTGGTTAGGGGCTATGTCTTGGAGAGGTCCTTTCCTAGGTGTCGCAGCTTTAATGGTTATTGCCTTTTTTGGTATTTTAATTTTAATGCCAAAAGCTACATTACAGAATAACACGGTTAAGCCAAAAACATCTTTAGCAGATCCGTTTAGGGCACTAAAACACCGTTCCTTGCTTATATTCGGGATTGCTGCTGCATTATATAATTTTGGATTTTTCACATTGTTGGCCTATGCTCCTTTTGTTATGGGCTTAGATGAACATGGATTAGGCTTTGTATTCTTGGGCTGGGGAATTTTATTAGCTGTAACTTCTGTCTTTATGGCACCGAAATTACAAGAGCGCTTCGGTACAGTGAAATCTATGTGTGCCATGTTAACATTGTTTGCAGTAGTGTTAGTTGCGATGGGGATTTGGACATCGACACAATGGGTAATTATCGTAGCGGTTATTGCAGCTGGTGCTTTATTAGGTAACAATAATACACTGATTACAACTGCTGTAATGAATGCAGCTCCTGTTGAACGCTCAACTGCTTCAGCAGCATACAGTTTTCTACGCTTTATAGGTGGTGCCATTGCACCTTTTACAGCTGGTAAATTAGCGGAAATTTTCAATCCATCTGTACCATTCCTAGTAGGAGCAGGATTTGTGTTAGTTTCCGTAGTATTCATCTGGTTTAATAGTAAGCATGTAAGCCATGTAGATGAATTAGGTTCTGGACATTAACACTAAATAGTTAGTGAATATTCGAAATCATTCTAGAGGCTGGGACAAATCTAAATAACTAATCTTTAAAGACGAACAATCTCTAATTTAGCTCTTAAATAAAGCTACTTTTTCATATTAGTTATTTATGGTTTCAAATATATTCAAGTGTAAAAACTAAGTCGTTCCATTGCGCTACAGACTGTCGATGCGCCGGGGAGGAAGCTGAGCCTCCTCGCTGCGCTGCGGGGTCTCAGCCTTTCCTCTATTTCCCGCAGGAGTCGACCGTCCTCCGCTCCATTTCACTTCATTTTTAAACCTTTTTCTAAAATATAAATACGAACGATCATGTAAACTTACCGCATAATCGTTCGTATTTATTGTTGGCTGAAATGTTTATGTCCCAGCCTCTTAATTAAAAGGCTATTTAACAACCTTTACAGAACTATCATTCACAGATTTTTTAAAGCCTCTCGTCGACTAAGTGGCTTTAAATCGTTGAAAGAAACGAAATCTCTCACAGCTACAGGATTCGTTTTTGCATATTCTCGCAGTACCCATCCTATTGCTTTCTGGACAAAAAATTCGTCACTATCAGCTGTAGTAAGAATATATTGAAACAAACGTTTTTCATCTGTTCTCTTCTTATAGTAAAGTTGATATAGCAATGCGGATCTTTGCAACCAAAAATTATCATCTACAATCCATTGATCTGCATATTGAGCTATTAGTTCTGGATAGATTGTGAACAGATTACCCATTATATGTGGAGAAAGCACATCCACCGTATCCCACCATGATTTTTTCACTAATAAAGAACTTAACCATGGTATATCATCTGGGGTAAGCTCTTTTTTTACTTTTTCAAGAATATCAAGAGCTGCTTTTTGATACTCTCTTTCTGATCGTTCCCACAATATAAAAATAATATCTTTTAAGTTTTCTTTTGTTGGGACTCCATATTCACGAAAGAACTGTTTCGTCAGTTTTCGGCGTATTGGTGTTCGAATCCCTAAAAAGGCAAATTGGTTCCGCAAATAATTCTCCGACCATTCCGCATAATCCCTATCCATATGTTGTGTATATAGTTTAACAAGTTCCTCTACATAATTATTTGTTACGTCCATCACTTAGCACCTTATTTTAAATTTTTATATTTTAAGCTGTTCTTCTATTTCTTCTCCTCTTGCTCCAAGGTATAGGACCTTTTTTTCTTGTATGAGTACACGATAGCTGACAATTCCTGCTTCAGCAATCTCTTGCAAGAAAGCTAAGAAAGGGAGTGAGATGTTAGCAATGGCCGCAAGTACCTTCTTTCTATTAAAATTATCTGAAACTACCAAGTTTACCTGGGAATCTGTTTTAAATTCCTTGTATACTCCTTTATAGGTGGCTTGCCCTGTTGCAACTTCGATTTCGTATTCATTAATTCCTCATTGGGACAATTCATCTAAGAATGGAGCAAAATCTATTACACCGTTACTTCTTCTCTGAATAATTTCTTGGAACTCGTTTTCTGTTATTTTGTCATTCATACATAATACCTCCACTAATGATTGTATTTCCTTTCAATGTGTATCATCATTTTAACCTTGAACATACTTCTTATTCTTGTAAAAATGGGACATTATCTTTATGAAGAGAAAAAAATCACTCGGTATGGAGGCTGTATGCTTTCGAAATTCTTTTATAAAGTGTGATTGGTCAGTATATCCAGCTTCAAAAGCTATATCTACCAATTTATTTGTTGTATTCGCCAATTCTAGAGCATATTGAAATTGGACAATTTGTGAGAATGCCTTAGGGGAAACGCCGATTCTCTCCGTAAATTTTCGTCCAAATTGCCTTCTGCTAAGAACTACATCTTGGGCTAATTCATTAATTCGCATGGTACCATGTGTTGCTATTATTTGATTGATTACCCATGAAATCCAAGGATCAGTATCCATTTCTTTGAACTCTTTCCATAACATTTCTTCTGCAAGCGCGTTCCGTCTTTTATATTATCTATTCATATAATATTTGATGTATCTTTTAATAGAAGTTTTTTAAAAAGTTCTATTATTTCCTATTGATTTATAATGGTAATATACCATTTAAAGAACTTTTTAAATAGGATCTCCGTCTCCTTTTTTCCATAACAATATATGACTACTTCCCTAACCAACAAACCGTTAAATCCCTAATCAAATGCGGCAACGTTTCAAACGAGTATGGCTTATAAACTCTCTCTGTCCACCGGTGAGCATCCATCCCATATACGCCAATATTAATAGCTGGAACATTCAGCTCCCTTATCTTATCAACCGGGACTGGGTAAATACTCTTCCATTCAGGAAAATTATGAATAAGGGATTCTATTTCTTCTTCTGTGTCATGAAGGGATAAATAGCTACTGTCTGATAGATAGGGGAAAAATCTTTTGATAGAAAATTGTTCGACTGAACCAGATTCCCATTTTCCTACCACTTCATCGATAACGCCTATTACGCGTTTATCCCGCTTACTTTCTCCTATTAAATAATGATGGGGACAATAAGGTGGAGCAAAAAAGATAATAATACAAGGAACTCCAGTAGAATCTTGCTGCCTTAGGGAATCTACTATTTGAAAACAAACCTCCCGTGGGTCTTCCTCTTTATAGGCAGCTTCCATTTGTTCCGCTATTCCCTCCACATCCACTCCTTGCTTTCGAAGCTTCTCGCAATACTCTTCAAACGTATAAACTTCCATTTCCCATTTGGGCATTTCCTCAGGAAAATGATTACGTAAGGCATACAATTGATACTGCTTCTGATAATAAGTTTCCGTCGTTCTCGCTGCCTTATTCGCAATCCTTTTTAATTTCTCAACTACTACTTGTGGACTATCCTCTAATACCATTAAATTAAAATAAATATGACTCGTTACCGCTGTTTGCACATTATAAAAGTTTTTAGTATCCCGGTGATATAAAACAGACGGCGGTGTCATCAGCTCTCCTTCTACCTGTTCGATCAATTCCATATTATTATTGATAAGACGGTTTAATTCTGAGGTTACAAGCGTTGGATCTAACCCATCTAGCGTTCTTCCAACATGCGTTTCTCTCCCATATACGTAAAAGCAAGGAAGTAGCTTGCCAACTGCTCCCGTATAAATATATTTCTGCTCATCCCCTGGAAAAAGAGAAGTTATGTAATCAGTATTGATTGCTACAATATAATCCAGCTGTTCCTCTTTACGAAGTCGCAGTAGCTCATCAACAGCAGCAATTACTCCAGTATGCTGATTTTCTTCCACTGGATTGACCATAAAGATAATCTCTCCATCCCATTTATCACGATGCTCACTCAGATAAAGAATATTCGCTAGATGAACAGCAATCCCACTCTTCATATCAAGCGCTCCACGTCCAAACATCCAATCACCTGAATGCGCTTGTTCTTGAATCTCTTTATTTCCCTCCCAGCTTTTGAAAAATTCTAGCAAGCGCTCTGGTATATTTGCTAGTTCTTGAATTTTCCCATAGTCATCTGTTCCTACTGTATCTAAATGAGCATGATAAATGACAGTCTTCTTGGATGCACCATTGCCTTTTATCCTTGCAAAAACATTCTTTCTGCCAATTCCATCATTAGGCAAAGGCTGTGTCCGTATCATTTCAGGACTGTCTTTAAAATAAGGAAAACTACGAAGAATTTCCTCTATCTTATTGGCAATCTCAACCTCTCCCACTGTTCCATTAATACTTAGAATGTTTACGAGAGAAGTAGTCAGTAAGTTTACTTGATTGAATGTGGATAGGTTTTCTAGTTTTTTGAACATTTTATCTCACCCTTTTCATTCTGTTGTATTTCGAATCATACCGAATAAAGAGAATATTATCTTTTAATATGTTAAATAATCTTACGTATTTTCTCTCTATCATTAAATCCCTCTGTAAAAAAATAGAAGAATAAAGATCAATTAACCATTAAAACAATAAGAGACATTAGCTATAAACTGTTTTTCTTTACTTATCTAAACAAAAAAGAGCTGGAAATCAGCTCTTCTAGTAAATAATTTCTGTACGTATCATTGGGGGTTTTGGGATGTTTTCTAGTAAATATGCAGCCTGTTTATCTATGACGAATGTAACATTAGTATGCAACTGAAGGAAGGAAGCAGGACATTTTGTTGTCACTTGTCCATTTAGTGCTTGATGTAGCGCTTCTGCCTTTTCTCTTCCAGAAGCAAGTAGGACAATCCTTTTTGCTTTCATAATGCTTCCAACTCCCATTGTTATGGCTTTTTTAGGTACTTCAGCTAATGAAGGGAAAAACCTGGAGTTGGCTTCAATTGTTTTATTCGACAGCTCTACAATATGAGTATATTCTGTTAGATAATCTGTTGGTTCATTAAATCCAATATGTCCATTCTCACCGATTCCTAATAATTGCATATCTATACCGCCAGACTTCCTTATTCGTTCGTCATAAGCCGCTAGATTACTTGATAACCTTTCATCAGGCATATGGGTATTATCAGCATTTATATTCACATGAGAAAATAACTTATCTTTCATGAAAGAGGTATAACTTTGTGGATGGTTCTCTTCCAAACCAATGTATTCATCCAAATTAAAGGAAGTAACTTGACTAAAATCAAGTTCTCTTTTTTTATAAAGAGTAACTAACTTTTGATATAAGCCAATTGGAGTACTACCTGTCGCTAAACCTACAACAGAATCAGGTTTAGCTTTAATTTGATTTGCTAGTATCTTTGCTGCAATAATGCTCATCTCATCATAATTTTCCGTTCGAATAATATTCATCTTATCCTCCTGTTAGCGAATAGCCATTTCTGTATCAGAATCGAAAAAATGAGCTTTATTCATATCAAAAGATAAAGTAATATTTTGACCAAAAGGATAGTTTTTCCCTGCTTTTACCTGGGCTACATAGCTATTATTATTTAATTGAATATATAAATATGCCGCAGAACCCATGTTTTCAATCATATCCATAACACCTGTAATGGTTTGATCAGAATCTATTTCATCTGATAGGTCTTCCGGTCGAATACCAAAAATAATTTCTTTATCCTTATATCCCTTTTTTATTAAAAACTTACCTTTCTCTTCAGGAATAATGAATCGAAGTTCTTCATTCACAAAATAGACAACGTTATTTTCTTCCTTTACTTCTCCTTGAAAAAAATTCATTGATGGAGACCCGATAAAACCTGCCACATATTTATTCGCAGGAGATTGATATATCTCTATTGGTGTTGCTACTTGCTGTATAACACCATCATGCATAACAACAATTCGGTCTGCCATTGTCATAGCTTCTGTTTGATCATGAGTTACATATACAAAAGTTGCTTCTAGCCTTTTATGTAACTTTATCAATTCAGATCTCATCTGCACACGAAGTTTTGTGTCTAAATTAGATAATGGTTCATCCATTAGAAATACTTGAGGCTCCCTAACAATAGCACGACCAATTGCCACCCTTTGACGTTGTCCACCAGATAAAGCTTTTGGTTTTCGATCCAATAAGTTCTCCAAGCTCAGAATTCTAGCGGCTTCTTGCACCCGTTTATCAATCTCTTCCTTCGAAAATTTTCGAAGTTTTAATCCATAAGCCATGTTTTGATAAACATTCATATGCGGATAGAGGGCGTAATTTTGAAAAACCATGGCAATATCTCGATCTTTCGGAGCTAGATCATTTACTTTTCTATCCCCTATAAATAAATCACCTTCTGTAATTTCTTCCAATCCTGCAATCATTCTTAATGTAGTTGATTTACCACAACCCGATGCTCCCAAAAACACTAAAAATTCTCTATCCTGTACTTCTAAATGAAAATCTTTTACTGTGTAATCATGGTGATCATATTTCTTTTTAACATGTACTAATTTTAATCCAGCCATCTTCTTCTCCTCCTAATGGGGATCCTACCTTCCCATATAAGCTGATCTTCCCCTACAGCATTTTCTAAAATCGAATCTTTCACAAAAAGTTCGGTCTTTTTTTAAATAGACTTCATGGAAAAAGAGTTATTTAAAACACTTACTCTTTCTTCAATTTCCATTAAAGTTGGATAACGGTTTTCTTTTCGTGAAACAACAAAACTAGCTAATGCATTCCCAAATATAAGGCTTTGCTGAATATCTTGATGCTGAACAATAGAATAAATAAATCCGGCATTAAAGCTATCACCCGCACCTGTTGTGTCAAATGCTTTAACAGGAAATCCTTTTTGGTGGATTGTTTGATTTTTCGAATAGAAGCTAGACCCGTCTTTTCCTCGTTTCACTACTATATTCGTTGCACCATTTAAAAATAAATACTGGACTGCCTTCTCAATTTCTTTGATACCAGTTAAATAAACTAATTCATCATCATTCGGCATAAAATAATCAATATATGGGAGAAGTTGGATAATATCTTGTTTACTTTTTGCACTCCAACCATCAATAGCAGAATTAGCATCAAAAAAGGTAAGCTGGCATGCTTTTTTCGCTTTTATCAGGCACTCTTTTGCTCCATCTACCCCCATTTTCGGCAGGAGAAAATATCCATAAAACAACGTTGCTTTCGCGTCTTCAAATCGCTCTACTTTTTCAATCGTTTCTTTTGTAAAACAGTTAAAGTTCCCTCTATAAGTGACAAAATATCTTGCACCGTCTTCTTTCACTATAGCTACAGAAACAGCTGTCGGTGTTTCTGTTCTCGTTACTCCATCTTCCATTAAAGGAAGCATTTCATCATATATTTTTTGTCCATAATCATCGTATCCAACTGTCGCAATAACTCTTGGTTTCACTCCTAATTTAGCAAGAGGAAAAATTAGATTTGCCACACCACCAGGGCGAAGAATCATATCATCAACCAAAAACTCTTCTCCAAAATCAGGTCGATCTTTTATTTGTGCTAATATTAAATCTGCATTTAAATTCCCAACTAAATTTATCATTATTCTTTACCTGTAACTTTACTAATGATTTTAGCTTCACCTGCGACTAATCCTCGTTTTTTTGATAAAACGACTGCAGCAAGCTGAATGACAAGAGAATATGGAATGATACTTACTAACTCACTAACAGATGGAATAGCAAACGCTAGGACATTTTTATGCTCGATTGGCTCATCGGACACATAGATAACTTTCGCTCCTAATTCTGCCATTTCAAGTACATACTTCTTATTACTCTCATAGGTTTTGCCTTTTGGATTAAAGAATATCGCTTGCAGATTTTCCTCTATTAATTCAAATGGTCCATGTCTAAATTGTGGTGCAGACATAGCCTCTGCAAAAATTCGTGATGTTTCTTTTAGTGTCAATGATCCTTGTTCAGCTGTTAATACACTTGGACCTCTTCCTAATAATACCAATGGTCTATCAGGATCGATAAATCCTCCAATTTTCTCCATATATTCATCGGCATTAGCTAATTGGCTCTCCATTATATTAGCTGCTTCATATAATTCATCAGAAAAATCTTTTCCGACAATTCTAGATCCAAGAAGAAGCAACAATGCTGCAGTTGATGTAAAGGACTTAGTGGATGCAATCGCATTTTCCTTTCCTGCGTGTGTATAAAAAGCTGTTGTTGCATTTTTATCTAATGTACTATTTCTATTATTAGTTATTGCTATTATTCCTTCCTTTTTTTCAGTGAAATGAATCGCCTCAAAGCTTTCCCCACTTTGGGAAATAACAATAATATTGAATTTATCTAAATAACTTTCTGGATAGTAATAAAGTAATTCAGAGTTATCAATTGCGATTGCTGGTATCCCATTTTGTTGTAAAGTCATCACAAGTAGTCCAGCAGCAGCAAGAGAACTTCCCATTCCTGTTAGCAATAATAGTTTTTCAGGATCTAACTTTAAACTTGAATCTTTATTTTGATCAATTGTTTCTCTTATAACTTTTGGTTGTTCATTCATTTCATTAAAAAATATAGTCATTAAATTACCCCTTATCTGCACCTTCTGAAAGGCCACTAATGATGTATTTTTGGAAAAATAAAGCTAAAATAATCGGTGGTATAGAAGCTAATAATCCACCTGTAATTTGCATACCAAAGTCAATCATTCCTCTTTTTGAAAACTCCGATATAGCGACTGTGATAGTTTTTGCATCATAGGAAGAAGTGAAAATACTTGCGAACATAAATTCATCCCATGTCATTAACATAACAAATATTCCTGCGGCAATTATTCCAGGTAGAGAAATCGGAATAATAAATTTAAAAAGGACCCCTAAGTGAGAGTCACCATCGATAAAGGCAGCCTCTTCCATCGCTTTTGGAATAGAGCGAAAATAACTTTGAAGCATCCAGATAACAAATGGCAAATTAAAAGCAGTATACATGAAAATCAATGTTATCTTTTTATTGGTCATTCCCATTCGCGCAAAAATTACATATAACGGGATTAACAAAACTACTTCTGGAACCATTCTAAATCCTAAAACAGAAAGAAGCATCGGTTCTTTCCCTTTAAATCGGAATCTCGCATAAGCATAAGCCGCAAAAATCCCAATAAACAAAGTTAAAATAGTACTAGATAACGAAATAATCAAACTATTTTTCATTGCTGTTAAAAAAGGTGGAATACTACCGTCACTTGCTGAACCAGAAAAGACATTTATATAATTTTCTAATGTCCATTTCTCAGGCCAGATATGAAAGGTTCTTGCATTTAAATCTCCATTGGATGAAAAAGTAGCAATTACTAGTAAAATAACTGGTGTTAAAGTAAAAACCAGGACAGCAATCACTCCAACATACGTTAATAACTTTTGAAATGTCGTTTTTCTCATGTTATTGCTCCACATTCTTGTATAGAATTTTTATATAAACGAAAGCTATTATCATCGTAAAAATAGACATGATAAAAGCAATGGATGCGCCATAACTAAACTTACCGTACATCATAGATGATTCATATGTTAAAAAGGACAGTACTTGCGTGCCTCCAGCAGGTCCCCCTCCAGTCATGATATAAATAATATCGAAGACTTTAAATGCTTCCATCGTTCTCATCACTAACGCAACTAGTATAGCAGGGCTTAACATTGGCAATGTAATTGTGAAAAAACGTTTCATTGCATTTGCACCATCTACACGTGCTGCTTCGTACATATAGCCTGGCAAGGATTGAAGGGCTGCTAATAATATTAAGGCAATAAAAGCTGTATTTTTCCAAACGTCAGCAATAATAACAGCATTCATCGCTGAAAATGCACTTCCTAAAATATTGGCATATCCATCAGTCAATCCAAGTACCGATAGTAGTTTTGTAATCGTTCCGTGATCTGCATCGTAAAGCCACTTCCAAAGTACTGCATTTACTATAGTCGGAAAAGCCCAAGGAATCAGCATTAATCCTCTAACGATACCTCTTCCTTTGAATTTTTCATTTAAAATAAGTGCAATCGCTAAACCTAACAGAAATTCAAGACCTACTGAGACAGCAGTAAAATGAAGTGTTTTTGTAAAAGAAGACCAAAAAACACCACTTTTTAATGCCTCAAAATAATTTTCTAACCACACAAAATTCCAGAGATTCGGATTATCTAACTTATGGACATTTTTCGTTAAATCAATAAAACTAATAAAAATGGCATAAAATAGAGGTAGTAAGGTAACACACAAGATGACAAGAAAACTTGGAATTAAATAAGAGTAAGGTCTAATTTTTTTTACCATTTGTACCTCCAAACTAGTGTTTAATCACATTAACTGTTTGATGAGGAATTAGAATTCTTTATTTCTAATTCCTCTTTTTCCTTAATTCTTTTATTTTGCCTGTAATTCCTTAACAATTTCGGCTACTTCATCTAAAGCCTCTTTCGGTTCTTTTTCCCCTACCAATACTTCTTGAAGACGTACTTGTAATTCTTTAGAGAATTCATTGTAATCTTCGATAGCAGGTCTTGAAATAGTAGAACCTAATTGAACTTCCATTTCTTTTAATGCACCATGGTTTTCATTTAGTTCTTTATCTTCGTATAAATCTTTCCAAGTAGAGAGTGCTCCTGCTTTTAAGGATTGTTCTTTTTGAATATCTTTACTTCCAAGAAACTCCATGAATTTCCATGCTGCTTCTGAATGTTTTGATTGTGAAGTAATAGCTAGATACATAGATCCTGTTGTGGTTGCATTCGGCGCACCTTCTACCGCAGGAATCAATCCAACCTTCACATTTCCTCTTACAGGTGAATTATCTGCATTGATTTCTCCCCAGTAAAAAGACCATCCAGAAACAAACGCTGTTTTTCCATTTATAAAGGCATCTAATATTTGGCGATCATTATTATTGATGGATGCTTTATCAATCGTGCCATCTTTTAATGAATTAGCCATAAACTCCAATGCGGCTACCCCTTTCTCGTCATTAAAAGTAGGATTTCCAGATGCATCAAAATACGAACCACCAAATGATCCTAAAAATTGTGTATAATAAGCAACTAGGCCTTCTGTTGCTGTCCATCCCCATGAGCTTGCTGCTCCATCCGTAATTCCTTTTGCCTCTAAAGCTTTTGACATTTCAGTGAATTCAACCCATGTTTTCGGTGGATGATCATACCCAGCTTTTTTTAGCATTTCTTCGTTATAATAAAAGAAGAGCACATCGTTAAACATAGGAATACCATAATAATCGTCTTTATAAGAAGCTATATCTAAACTCGATTGTAAAATGCCTGTTTTCATATCATCTGTAAATCTATCTGTAACTGGTTGTATAAATGCTGATTCTGCATATTCAGCTGTCCAGATTTCATCTACATCCACAATATCGTATGCAGCATTTCCACTCGCATTAAAAGAAGCTAATTCTTTATCATGGAGTTGATCATATGCCACGCTGTCTAATTCTACTTTAATATCAGGATATTTCTCATTGAATTCTTTTACTGCTTCTTCTCTAAATCCTGCAAAGTCATCACTTGATAAAACACGAATTGTCTCAACACCATCTTCTGACGCATCCTCATTAGATGAACATCCAGCTAGTAAAGCCAATGAAAGAACAGGTAACACGAACCATTTTGAATACTTTTTCATGATTATCCTCCTTATATTGTTTCTTGTATTTGTTCGAAAACATATTTTATGGCTCCAAGTGGAGAAGCATATTTTTCCAAACACCCCCTATTAACTGTTACCGGATAAGTTGATAACTGCGAAACATTTTTTTCTATTTTTCCTACATAAGAATCAAAATAGCTTGCTTTAACCCCACCTATTATGATCTTTTCAGGATTTAACAGACTCACTACATTTGCTAGAGTAATAGATAGATAGTTTATTATTTCTTCCATATTTATGGAATCAAGCTTTTTTTTTTCTATATCTTCTAGCCATTTTGTAAACTTACTTTCAAGAGAGCCAAACTCTCCCTTTTTATTTAAGATTCCTTTTTCTATATCTGTTTGATCTAAAAAGTAACCAATCTCACCTGCTGAATAGGAATGTCCTAAAATTAATTGACCATTGGCGATGATAGAACTTCCGACACCTGATCCGAAAGCTATGTAAAACATGTCCATTGTTTCTTTTCCATTTCCTAACCATCGTTCTCCTAATGCCGCCGAATTGACATCATTATGGACAAATACAGGAAATGGAAATACTCCTTGCATATGTTCTTTTACATTGAAATCTTTCCATCCTAATAAAGGAGCATCGATAACTATTGCATTTGTACTATCAACAATAGATGGTACCGTTATTCCTAAACCTAAGATTAATTGCTGATCGATGTCTAATTCATCTAAAAATTGTAGAATACCACCAATTATTTCATTCATCTTGTTGGTCAATGGTAGTGTTTGTTCTTTATAAATCTCCCCATTTAAGTCGGTTAAAATGTGCAAGATACCTTTATCTCCAATTTCTATTCCAAGACCATAGGCAGACTTCGGGTTAAACCCGAGTTCAATTCCTCTTCTTCCACCTTCTTTGGTAGAATCACCTAGCCCTAATTCTGTAACAAATTTCTTTGCTAATAGATCATCTACAATTAGGGAAACCGTAGATCTACTTAAACCTAGTGATTTTGCAACCTTAGCACGACTAATTGGTTGTTCATTTCTTATCGTTTCCAAGACTAATGTTCGATTCATTCTTTTAATAAAATCTAAATTTCCAATCCTACTCATCTTCCACACCTCTATTCGTATTTAAATAGTCATTTATTAGAGCAATTATTCCATTTAGATTGGTAAGTTTCAGTTTGTTTTGACTTAGTACAAACAATCAATAAACAAACTATAGATTATTAAAAATATTCTGTCTATTAACTTGTTAAATTATCTTACATATTTTTTTGATATTCCCTCTAATTCCCTTTAAATTTCTCCCGTTCAGCTGAATCAACTTTAAACCTTTTCACTAATATCAAAATATCTTTAGAAAAATACTTAAAGTAGATATATCTGATAATTCTCCATGTGGGTTCAGCACGTTTTTCTAAGCAAAAATCTACATCTACATAATTTAAATCCAACATAACTTGCTTAGGATTTGACAACTTAGATTGAAACTAACTGTACTTCGCTTTAATCAAATATTTCCTTTGCAAAGTTTATCATATCTTTTGTCAGGCTCGACCATTACCCTCAGCATTATAAACACTTATCCAAGGCTCTTATATGCACTCATAAACTGTCGAACGTACATTTTGGATATAAAAGAGGTTTATTTTATACAGATACCCATAAAAAGAACATTTTATAATTTTCCGAATTTTATATTTAAAATCCGAATATTATACGCTATAATGATGACATTATACGACAAATACCCCCTTATAATTCCGGTAATATGGTCTGGAAGTCTCTACAGAGTGGCCGTAAATCACTCTACTATGGACGGAAAATTTCTTTTTTCTAGAAACCGTTCTTTTTCTGCTGAACGGTTTTTTTCTATAGGAGGCAACAAGCGGGAAATAGAAAAGGAGAAGGAAAATGGAAGATATACTTAAAGACATACTTGCGGCATTAAGTGTTGTATTAAATGGATTGCCACAAGGATTACTGGCACTTTCCTTTGGATTCGCATCTGTACCAACTGCATTAGCATTTTTTGTGGGGGCTGTTGGGAATAGCTTAACAAGTAATGTGGCTGTTATTTCCTTTCAAGCCGAAACAATCGCCGTTGCAGGAACAATGGGTAAAAATATGAGAGAACGACTTTCTTCGATCTTTTTTGGTGCTCTTTTATTAGTTATCATTAGTATCTTTGGATTGATGGAGCAGATTGTTACCTGGATTGGTCCTGTTATTACAAATGGAATGATGGCAGGTGTTGGTTTCATGCTTGCGAAGGTTGCGTGGGATATGGCAAAAAATGATCGAATCATTGGCATAACTTCTTTTGCAAGTGCTTTACTGACCTATATTATTACAAAGGACTTAGTGTATACAATCACTATTTCTGTCATACTTTCTAGCATTGTCTATCATTTCACGAAAAAAGAGGGTGTCACTGTCACAAAAAACATATTAGAAGATAAATTTAAGCTTCAAAAATTCATTGTGAATTCTTCGGTTATTCGTGGGGCATTAGCTCTTGTTTGTTTAAACATTGGGGCAAATATTGCCTTTGGTAAAATCAATGGAGAAATCGCTGGAGAAAGTGTAAATATTGATACTCTTACAATCATAAGTAGTTTAGCTGACATGGCTTCTTCCCTGTTTGGCGGAGGACCAGTCGAAGTAATTATTTCAGCCACAGCATCTGCCCCACATGCCGTTTGGGCAGGCGTTTTAACAATGGCAATAATGGCAGCTATCTTACTCTTTAAACTCTTACCAAAAATCGGAAAGTATGTACCTAGTTCTTCAATTGCCGGCTTTCTATTCGTTTTAGGAGCAATCGTGACATTACCAGGAAACGCGACTGCTGCACTAACTGGCACTGAAGCTGGTTCTCCTATCGTTGCTGCTGTAACCATAATTGTTACAGCTATCGCTGATCCATTTTTCGGACTATTAGCTGGAGTTGTTATGGAATTTCTACTAGGAATCTTTGGAGTTTAAAAGAATAGGAGGGTTTTATTAATTGGAAACTTATACACTAAGAGTCGCAGGAGTAAAAAGAGAATTACCTATAATCCCTATTTCTAAGGAATTAAAGATTGCAAGCTTTGTAATCTTAGGAGACACAGAAATAGTTGCTGCTTCCGCTCCTTTACTAGCAGAACATTTGAATGGAGTAGACTATTTAGTTACAGCAGAAGCAAAAGGAATCCCACTTGTATATGAATTAGCTAAACAATTAGAAATGAATGAATACATCGTTGCCCGAAAAAATGTGAAACCATATATGAATGAACCACTAATCAATCAAGTAGTTTCCATTACGACTCAAAAGGAACAATTACTCTGTCTGGATGGTAAAGACGCAGCCAAAATTAAAGGAAAGCAGATTGCCCTAATTGATGACGTCATTAGTACAGGAGAATCTATGCGAGTACTCGAAGAACTTGTTAGCAAGGCAGGTGGAATCGTTGCTGCTAAGGCAGCGATTCTAGCAGAAGGGGCTGCAGTTGAAAGAGACGATATCATCTACTTAGAAAAGCTACCAATTTTCAAGGGAAATTGAATAAAACAAAGGAAGCAGTAGAATCTTCTCTCTGCTTCCCACCGTTTCTCTTATTGCATCGAAACCCAAACACTCTTCACTTCCGTATAGTTATTCAAAGCATAGGATCCCATTTCGCGGCCGATTCCGGATTGTTTGTAGCCACCGAATGGGGATGCTGCGTCGAATGTATTGTAGCAGTTGACCCAAACAGTTCCGGCACGTAGCTTGCTAGCAATATAGTGGGCGTTTGCAATATCTCTCGTCCATACGCCTGCTGCTAATCCGTACTCACTATTGTTGGCCCGATTGATTAATTCATCTAAATCATCATAAGGCATAGCGGAAATAACTGGTCCGAAGATTTCCTCCTTGGCAATAGTCATTTCATCGCGAACATCGGCGAATACTGTCGGAGAAACGAAGTAGCCTTCTTCTCGTGGATTAAAGCCACCTGCTACTAGCTGTGCCCCTTCCTTCAACCCTCTCTCAATATAGCCAAGAACACGCTGCTGCTGTTCAGCAGAAACGAGCGGTCCAATTTCTGTATCACCGTGGATACCCGCACCTTGCTTAATGTTTTTGGCCTGTGCAGCCATATCTGCAACGACATTATCAAAATGCTTCTTCTGGATGAACACCCGTGAGCCTGCACAACATACCTGTCCCTGGTTGAACATAACACCATTCAATGCTCCTGGAATTGCTTTTGTTAAATCCGCATCAGGAAGGATAATGTTCGGTGATTTCCCACCAAGCTCCAGTGTTACTCTCTTCAATGTTTTCGAAGCATTAGACATAATCATTTTTCCAACTTCTGTTGAACCTGTAAAAGCGATTTTATCAACTAACGGATGATCAACTAGTGGCTGCCCCGCTGTTTCTCCAAATCCAGGAACAATATTTACGACGCCATCTGGGAACCCAGCTTCCTGCATTAGTTCTGCTAAATAAAGAGCAGATAGTGGTGTTTGCTCAGCTGGCTTCAGCACAACCGTACATCCTGTGGCAAGTGCCGCTCCAAGCTTCCACATCGCCATAAGAAGTGGGAAATTCCACGGAATTATTTGCCCAACTACACCGACCGCCTCATGACGTGTATAGTTAAAGTATGGACCACTAACAGGGATTGTCTGTCCAACAATCTTTGTACTCCATCCAGCATAATAGCGCATATGCTCAATGGCTAAAGGAATATCGGCATTCGTCGTTTCACGGATTGGTTTTCCATTATCTAGCGTTTCTAATTGGGCAAGTTCTTCGCTATTTTCCTCCATCAAATCAGCCAATATGTACATAAGACGACTACGCTCAGAAGCACTCATTTTTGACCACGGACCCTCATCAAACGCTTTTCGTGCAGCCTTCACTGCTAAATCAATATCTTCCACACCCGCTTCATAGACACTTGCTAAAACTTCTCCAGTCGCTGGATTATAACTATCGAACGTTTTTTGCGATTTACTCTCCACAAACTCCCCATAAATAAATAACTTTTTCTTACCACTCAGGAACTTTTCAACCTTTTCTTTTAAAACTACAGTCTGTTGGTTCATCGAATTCCTCCTTAAAAAGTATATTTAACGGTCAAGTACCAATTTTAGAAAACGCTTACAAAAATAATATTAACACTGTGAAAATAGAGATACAATAAATATAAAGGGAAAAATTTCGAGAGAATTTGACATTACGACGGCAAATGACATCTAGTGACATTAGTAGAGGGATAGTCCTTGAGTAATTAATCGACATACAAAAACTATCCCTAAGCTTTAATTAATAATAATAAGAAAATTTAGAAATATTTCCATGTACTAATCCTTCTCTCTCTCCATTCCCTTTCTACCATTTAAAAGAAAACTATATTCAAGTATTACTTTTCTGTCTTCCATTCCTTTTTTTACTTTCCATGTTTTCACTACTTGATTATCTAAGATGAATGCTGATACTTCAAAGTATATCTCTTCCCCGTTTTTAAATAAAATAGCGCTCTTATATTTCCTATTATTTCTTACTGGGTGTATTTGATCAATATGCTCGGTGAATATCCAGTGACAGTGAAATTGCTTAGGTGAGTGGGTTGGAAATGCATAGATATTTCTTGGGGGGTTAATTGGCATTGGCAGCTTTTTCTGCATTCCTAGTTTATATGTAATGGAGCGACGTCGTCCATTAAAATCAGATCCTCCGATTAAAAGGTTTTCTTTGATAATGTCAAAAGGAGTTTGTTTAACAAATACTATCCGATCTATTTCTTTTACAACTGCATAATAATCTACCGCTTCTGCTGGCATGATTAACATGGTACGATTGTTCACCATATATTTATTCACAATAATTTCCTCTCTCATCCTACACACTCCTTCTTTCACACCCTTTTATTCTAACTCCTCTAATTCCTTCGTTTCCTCTTTAATTAACACCGCATCAAGCTGTAAATCGAGTACCTCACAAATCCTATACAATGTACGAACTTTGGGTTCCTTTTGTCCCCTTTCAATTTGCCCCAAATGATTATGATCTAGGCCTGTCTCTTTTGCAAGTTCCATTTGAGTAAAATTCTTTTGCAACCTCCTTTTTTTCAAAAATTTATAATCAATGCAACTTTTTTCCCCTCTCTCTTTCAAATGCATCACCTCCTTTAGAACTATTATGACGGAGACTAGTTGCTTGCACTACTTCCTATAGGAATGATTTTGTTAACATTTTGTTACTTTTTTAGGAATCAACTGTAAATGGATAAACAAAAAAGGAAACAAAGAGAACGGTTCTCTGTGAGACCACTGACCTCACAAGAACCGTCCCTCTGTTTCCCTTAATAATAAAAGTATTTCGTTAGGTGGCAGTGGTTTACTATACAAGTAGCCCTGGAGCTGACTGCACCCTTTATCTTTTAGAAAGTTGAATTGTTCTTGCGTTTCTACACCTTCTGCTATCACATTTATACCTAATTCCGAAGCAAGAGTGATGATGGCTGAAACAATAGCTGTATCTACCTGACTAGTAGGAAGATGGCTAATAAATGATTGATCAATTTTAATGGTATCCGCCTGAAACTGTTTTAAGTACATGAAGGAGGCATATCCAGTTCCGAAGTCATCAATAGAAACCTTTATTCCCATGTTCCGCAATTTGGAGACCGCATCCCTAACCAGCGATTCATTGCTAGATAACACACTTTCTGTTATTTCTATTTCAAGATATTCTGAGGATATCTTAAATTCCTTTAGCTTTTTACTCACTAGTGTAGCGAAATCTTGTTTTAATAGCTGCTTAATTGATACATTTATGGCGATGGGAATCTTTATATTTAACTTTTCCCATTCCTTTATTTGATTACACGCTTTATTAAGTATCCACTCACCTAGCAGTAAAATAAAATCACTTTCTTCCGCTAGGGAAATAAAGGTGGCCGGATTGATCATTCCTTTCTCTGGATGAATCCATCTAATTAATGCTTCCACTCCAATAATAGTACCTGTTTCTGTATTAATTTTGGGCTGATAATAAAGAACAAACTGATTTTCTTTCAGTGCTTTTCTGAGA
This sequence comes from Niallia sp. Sow4_A1, assembly GCF_052116745.1. Lineage (NCBI taxonomy): Bacteria > Bacillati > Bacillota > Bacilli > Caryophanales > Bacillaceae > Niallia > Niallia sp. Sow4_A1. The sequence goes on from NZ_JBQKKM010000013.1 coordinate 48,304, forward strand.
TTGCTTTTTAATTGAAAAGCATTAAGATTGTTTTTATTCATTGTTGGATCATACAGATTAAAGGCGTTACCACCCATTTTTTTCATACTATACATAGCAATGTCGGCGTTTTTCATAAGCTCCTCAAACGTTTGACCATGTTCCCCACTAAGACTTATGCCGATGCTCCCATAGGTGGAAAATTCTTGACCATCGATAATAATCGGTTCTTCAATTGCTTTGAGAATTTTATCAGCCAATTCAAGCAGCATGGTTTTATTCGTACAATTACTAATTAATATAACAAATTCGTCCCCGCCCATACGTGCAACAACATTCGTTTCTCCAATGGCCTCTTGAATTCGTTTCCCTACTTCTTGTAATAACTTATCCCCAGAAGAATGACCAAAAGTATCATTATGTGGTTTTAAGTTATCTAAATCTAAAAACATAACAGCAAGGTTGTTTGTTTCTTGTAAACGTTTCGGGAAGAGTTCTTTTAAATATCGCAAATTCGGTAGATTTGTTAAACTATCATAATTAGCTAAGTATTTAATCTCTTCTTCCCGGTAATGACGCTCCAATGCAATTCCTGTCAGATGACTAAAATCTTTAAAGATTTCAATATCAGAATCCTTTAGTGTTATTGATTCTTTATAATAAACAGAAAATGTTCCTAATAAAGAGCCCTTTGAAGAGAGAATGGGCAATGACCAGCAGGAATGCAGCCCCTCTACCAGAGCCATTTCTTTCCAATTGGACCAGGATGTCTCAGTTTGTATAGCAGATACAATTTTTATATCTTTCGCATATGCTGAATACCCATAAGATGCAAAATTTTCACCGACAGGAAACTTATCCATTTTTTCAGCAAATTCAGGGTCTAGCTTTGGACCATAACCAAAACGCAACCAATTATGTTCTTGTTCATAATACATAATCGAGCAAATCCCTCTTGATAGTTCTTCTACACTTTCAGTAATACATTCGATTATTTGTTCTAACGGCTCTCCAACAGCAATTCTCGATAAAATAGTCTTTTGTTTCTTTTGTAGTTTCTCTACATTTTTCTTATCTGTGATATCTTGTGCTATTCCGTGTATACCAATAACTTGATCATTCAACTTCAATGGAATAGTGGTTAATTTGATATCCCTAATTCCTCCATCTTTTCGAATGATTTGAGACTCAAACCCTTGAATCATTCCACATAGTACTTTGTCAAAACGCTGCAACACCTTTGGAAGTTTTTCAGGTACTATCAAATCACGAAAATTTAAGTTCGTTAATTCCTCCCTTGTATACCCGCTGATTTCTTCTGCAACTTTATTAACATCTAAAAAATTCCCTTCCTTGTCCAACGTATAGACTCCGTCGGGATCATGTAAAAATAGAGATTTATACGTTTGTTCACTTTTTTCCAATTCTGTTATGTCTCGCCCAAATACTATCAAGTTTTGGCGATTTCCACCAGCATCAAATATCGGTACCTTAATTACTTCATATATTCTTTCCGAATTATTGAAAATAATAGACTCTTTTACTTCTATCTGTTTTCCTGTCTCCCAAGCCTCAAGATCACTTTTCACAAAAACAGGTACGTATACAGCAAAATGAGGATATAGTTTTCCTAATTCATCTTCCGTTTTACCTTGGTATTCCTCTATATTAAAAAGTTCTAAAGTTTTACTATTCGCTTCCATCCAGCGTCCATCTTTATCTTTTAAAACAATAATATCTGGACTCGCATTTATAAATGGTTCTAATTTCATAGATTTCTCCCTATTTTTACGGACATATGCCATTTATTATATAATTTTATCGGAATTTGTACTATATAGATTCTTGGACAATTTTGTAATAATAAATGGATTTATAGCCAAATAATGGATTCGTTCTATTTTTCGAGGTTACATCTCTTAAAAAAATCATTCCCCTCTTTCAGGGACCAATGTCCGCTTCAACTTCTCCTTCGCACCCTTCCGCCACCATTTTACAGCAGAAGGGGAGACTCTTTCTTTCTGCGCTATTTCCTTCACCGTCAGCTGATGTACAAAGGTGTCAACTACCCACGTTGTTTCCCCTTCAGATAATTCCTTGCAAAGTCCTTTTACGTAATCCTCTTCTTCCCGATACAAGATAGGACTTTCCATCACCTCCCAAAATTCTTCACTTGGATAAGCATTCCTTTCTGCCTCTCTTGTCCGACGCTTTAATTCATCTAGAAATCTTCCCCACATATGCCGATATAAATAATTGCTATACTTACCCTTTTCTGGATTAAAGGTTTTCGTCGTTTCCCAAATGCTTATTAAGCCAATTTGAAAAAAATCTTGCTTATCTTTATAAATCGTCAGCTTTTTCATCATGTGGTTAATCATGGGCGTAAACTCTTCAACGAGTTGATCATATGTTTTTCCTTCCATTATCGTTTCCTTTTAGAAAAGCGCTTTTCTTTGTTATTCCTAGGTACTTTTACTTTATGGAAAAAAAGAAAGCTTTTCGATTAAAGAAAAAGAAGGCAACGATGCTAAAAATGGAATAAATTAGAAAAAATAGCATTTTACTTGAAGCGATAGTGGTTCCTACCTGATAAATAGTAATAATTTTCGAAGGGAGATATCACCTAAATCATACCTGCAACGAGATCAAAATATGCTATAATTCGAAGGGGAAAAGAAAGATAGAGGTGACATTCATGGCCATACATGTTGTATTATATCAGCCAGAAATTCCAGCTAATACTGCCAATATTGCACGTACTTGTGCAGGAACAGATACAGCCTTGCATTTAATTCGACCACTTGGCTTTTCAACCGATGAAAAGATGATCAAACAAGCAGGTCTTGATTTCTGGGAGACTGTAAAAATCACATATTATGACTCATTAAATGACTTTTTTGTAAAAAATCAAGGTGAGTTTTACTATATTGAAACATTCGCTGAAGAAACCTATACATCTCATGATTTCAAAGATAAATCAAAGGATTATTATTTCATATTTGGAAAAGAAACAACGGGATTACCAAAAGATTTACTAGAAACACATAAAGACCATTTTTTAAGAATACCAATGACAGAACACATCCGTTCCCTAAACCTTTCTAATACAGCAGCTATATTGGTGTTTGAAGCATTGAGACAACAGGGATATCCGAATTTAAAATAAAAAATCTTCCTAGATGGAAGATTTTTTTGTTGGAATTTGTCTTTTTGATATGGACAATGTCTTTTTGTGGTGCCTGTCACCCTAAATTTCTTCATCTGTTGCAGTAGTTTGATCATAATCAGAAAGTTGCTCTGTAATAGATGCACTCAAAGTATCTGTGTTATCAGTAGAATCGTTCTCTGAAAGTGTATTAATTAGATTAAAAATTAGTTCTTTCATCTGGTCCACTGATAGTTCTGTGCTTGTTTCCGATGACGAATCATCCATTTGTGCAGTTATGTTATTTATTGGTAGTGGAGGTGGCGTCATTTCCGCTTTGGAAGGCTTTGCTTCTTCCAGCGTTTCCGTTACAGCTGTGAATAGCTCGGAAATCTCCTCTTCTGAGCTGTCACTTGCCTGAAAGTCACTAAGAAGATCGCCGACTGTGCTTAATGCTGTTTGCAGGCTTTCAGGAAGATAAGAACTCTCGCTAGAATCTGTTGACTCCAAACGTTTAAGCATCGTTTCTAAATAAGCTGTTTTCTGTTCCGTTGTTAAAGATGTTAGATCTGTTGTGCTACTACTGTAATTGCCACTACTAGTGAATTGGGTACTTGTTGCAAGCTGCATATAGTCTTTAAAAGTTGATTCACTATTACTGGATGTTTGCTGGGTACTCGGTATGCTTGTCAGGTTTGCCGTAGTCCAATTGCCATACAAATTGGAATAATTGCTGTTGATTGATACAGACATATAAAAAACTCCTTTCATAATGGGAGAGACTGATTGGCTAAAAGAGGCAATCAATCTCACTGTTAGCATAATGAAAGTTGCTTAAAAAAAACTTAATTTTTCTTTTGATATGGTGACAGGCACCACAAAAAGACACTTTTTAATTTATGTCCATACCAGAAGGACAAAACCATGCACCAAAGGCACTATCATTCTTCCGACAGAAAAACTAGAAGCTAATTATACATTTTATCTTTTCAAAGTGCCCTGACACCATTATGTGAATACCATATAGAAACAGCTTAGAAGAAAATGTGGGCGTGGTATTATGAAGAACCAAGTCGAGATTGCTTCGGTATGGGTGCAAGCAATTGGTGCCATCCTTGCTGCTTTAGGAAACAGTGCATGGAATTTACTAAGTGAAGAAGAAATTAAAGACTTGGACTTAATAGGAAATGTTTTACAAACTTTTGGAAATGCCGTACAGGCAGATCAACAAGAAACGATAACATATGAAAAAATCGGAGCTGAGATACAAGCAATTGGGAATACGGTCGTAGCCAGTTCGTATATTTTATTAGAAGATGAGTTAGAAAGTAAGTTAATCATTAAAGGGAATTGGTTACAGGCATTTGGTGCAATCGTCGAAGCTGTGGATGAAGTATTCGATAACTCAGGCAAGGAACAAACATTAAATATCTTAGGAAATACCACACAGGCAGTCGGTAACTCCTTCCAAGCAATCGGCGAGAAGCATATCCTCTTTAACAATAACGATAAGGGGAAATTTTTAGTAATAAGTGGAAGCTGGATACAAGCAGTGGGAACGATACTAAATGCAATCGGCCAAACCGATGAGGAGTTAACCGAAAATAACCATGTTAACCAAAATAAGAGTATGGAAGATGCCACTTCCTTTTATGAGCAAGAAAATCTTAAGCATCCGTGGAAAGCAAGGAGTAAATATTATTAGCGAAGTTCAAGGCTGCTGATAAACAAAAAAAGGGAAAGAAATCAAGAAAATGATTCCTTTCCCTTGTCCTTCTGAGAGAGACAGATGTGGTGTTTTGTCTTTTTATGGTGCCTGTCACCATTACTGTCACCATTACTAAACAAACACTCCCAACAGCAATACACATAATAGACCTGTTACCGAAATGACCGTGGTCAAGGTACTCCATGTTTGGAAGGTTTCTTTTATGCTTAAACCAAAATATTCTTTTACCATCCAAAATCCTGCGTCATTAACATGACAGAATATAACGCTGCCTGCTCCTGTTGCTAAAACAATAAGTGCTGGGTTCACGGAGCTTGTGGCCAATAAAGGAGTCACAAGGCCGGCTGTTGTAAGTGCAGCTACTGTTGCAGATCCTAAACAGAGACGCAATATTGCTGCAATCATCCAAGCTACTAAAATAGGAGACATATTCGTTTCATTGAATAATGTCGCTACATAATCGCCCACTCCTCCGTCTACTAGCACTTGCTTAAAGGCACCACCACCGCCGATAATTAATAGCATCATCGCAATTTGGGCAATAGACTCAGACAGTGTATTACCAATCTCTTTCATTGGAATCTTTCTTGAATATCCCATTGTATAGATTGCAATTAAAAGTGATAAAAGCATGGCAGTTCCCGGTGCACCAATAAATTCTATGATTTCTTTCCCAATAGATTCCCCAGGAAACAATAACGAGAAGATTGTTGCAAGCCCCATAAATATAACTGGGAATAATGATGTTAGCACACTTATGCCAAACCCAGGCGTATCTTGTAAATTAAACTCCTTTTGTGGTCCCAAAGCTGCAAGATTTCCATTTTTTTTATAAGCGTATGGAAAAAACTTCATGGCAAATTTATTAAATAGCGGTCCTGATATAATTGTTGTTGGTATAGCAATAAGGGTCCCTAATAACAACACCTGTCCAATATCTGCACCATATGCAGCAGTAATCGCAGTTGGCGCCGGATGTGGAGGCAAAAAGCCATGTGTAACATTTAAGGCAGCTGCCATTGGTATTCCTAAATAAAGAAAAGGCATTTTTAATTCTTTAGCTATTGCATAAATAATCGGAATTAATACAACAAGCCCTACTTCAAAAAATAAGGCAACCCCTATAATAAAGGAAGCAACAACAACAGCTAGCTGAATCCGTTTCGGACCGAACCTATTAATAAGGGTAATGGCAATTCTATTTCCGCCCCCTGCATCAGATACTAATCTCCCAAGCATTGCTCCTAATCCAAATACTAAGGCTAAATGCCCTAATTGGCTTCCAATCCCGGCTTCTATTGTCATTACTATTTCCGATAATTCCATGCCAAGGCTTATCGCAACCAAAAAAGAGACAATAACTAGCGATACAAACGTGTTTAGCTTCATCTTGATGATAAGAAATAATAAAATAAGAATACCAATTGCAACAATGATAATAGGCATTGCATTCCCTCCAAAAAATGATATAGTCGATCTTATTAAAAGTCATCGTGAAGCGCTTACAATAATCTATAACTAAACAATCAATACCACTTTTGCAAGGGAGACCCTATTTAGAAGAACAGGATGTATTCACACTTAAACGTTTGATTTACTTCCCTTGCAAACTATAAAAATTTTTCGTATGCAAATCAACCTTTCCTAGATTTAGCGGCCTAACCAGCCACCATCCACTGCCAATAAATGTCCATGAATATAGTTAGAAGCATCTGATGCTAAAAAAACTACGACTCCACTGAAATCTTCGGCTGTGCCCCATCGACCGGCAGGAATACGTTCAAGAATTTGTCTATTGCGTGTTTCATCTGACATTAATGCTTCATTCATATCTGTAGCAATATATCCAGGCACAATCGCATTTACATTGACATTTTCCTTTGCCCACTCATTCGCTAACGCCTTTGTAAGCTGGGCAACTCCTCCTTTAGCAGCAGCATAGGCAGGTACAGTCAATCCCCCTTGGAAAGACAAAAGAGATGCCATATTAATAATTTTTCCTTTCTTTTGGGGAACCATATACTTCCCTGCTTCCTGGCATAAAAGCCAAACTGTCTTCAAATTAATATTTATAACATCATCCCAGTCCTCTTCAGAAAAAGTCAAAGAAGGAGAACGACGTTGGATACCAGCATTATTAACAAGGATATCAATGCTGCCTAATTGCTCCACTACTGTTGGTATCGCCTCTTTTACTTGTGTTTGATTCTCTAAATTACAGGCAACAATAATCGCCTTTTGACCAATTGCTTCTATCTCTTTTTGAACTGTAATATCTGCTGTATTCCTCTGCAGCAACGCAATCGTTGCTCCAGCCTCTGCCAACGCGATTGCCATTTGTTTTCCAATTCCTCTTGTCGCACCTGTTACAGCAGCAACTTTTCCTTCTAAACGAAACATTTAATCATATCCTCCTTCATTCTTGAATTCATGTAGCAGATTATAAACACCCTTATAGAAACCGCTATCATTTTGTTGGCAAAAAGATCATTTAATTTTCTATCCCTCCTTTTCACTTTATATATAATTAATAATATTATATATAATTTTTAAAGACGTGTCGAGATTAAATATATATAATTTTAATTTTTATATATAATCCCAACACTTAATCTTATGTTATGGAGCAAAAAGACTTATAGAACCATTTTCATAATATGTTCCCAAAATACTTCCTTTGATTTTTGAATATCCTTTTCCTTTAAGACTTCTACTAGCTTTAAATGGTATGTATGCACTTCTTCTGGCATTATTTTGATTTCAGGATTTAGAACGGTAATATAGCGCTGAATATGACTATTGAGCATAGACCATATTCGATTGTATGTTTCTATTCCTGACCAAGAGATAATAGTCCGGTGAAATTCCATATCTAATTTAGATTGCAGCAAATAGTCAGGTTTTTCATTTTTCATCTGTTCAACAATATCATATAGCTCACCAAGTTTTTTATTTGTTAGATAAGGAGTAATTATTTCGATTGCATTTGTCTCAATCGATGCACGCAAGGAAAAAATATGGTACATTTCTGTCTTATTTATTTCTGTTACAAATGCCCCCTTATACTTTACTGTGCGGATAAGCCCTTCTTCTTCCAAGCCTCTAAGCGCTTCTCGAACAGGAACTTGGCTAATGCCAAGCCGTTTAGCGACCTCCGTCTCTACCACACGATCTCCTGGTTTTAGCTTATTAATAATAATTTCGTCTCGTAGAATTTTCTTCACTTTATCTTTTAACGATAAGGACATTTCTTCCCTCTCTTTTGATTTATCCATGATTATTCCTTTCCTTTTCTAATAATAGATTGCACGAAATCTTGTTTATCTCTATATTATATATAATCTCATCTAAATTGCCTTTCATCAACTAAACACAGCAAACATAAAAAAGCCGCAACCAAGTATTGGCTAAGGGCAATCTATCATGGGACAAGGTACCTGACCCCTTGTCCCAGAATTATTTTATTAAACTACAGGCTCAAAAAGGCAAAGTATTACTTTTAGTGGTAAAATTATCATAATATTTGTTCAACTAATAAGCAGTGAGATGAATATACCAGTACAAGAACAGGAGGCTATTATATGGATAATTCATTTAGAGAATTTCTTGATACTTATTTAAGAGTTTGGAATTCTTCCTCTTTGATTGAATTAAGAAATTTAATATCAAAAGATTACAAAGGTAGAGAAATCACAAAGGGTGAGATAGCTGATTTTGGAATGAAAGAAGCCGTGCGTGGGTGGGAACAAGGATTTAATTTTGTTAAAGAAAATAATGCAGAATGGAAACTAAATGTGCTCTCTACTATCCCATTAAATGCTGATGAAACAATGGTGATAATATCTGCAACTATGATTATTCAGGGTAAGAGTTTAGATACTGCAAATTTATTTTTCCAAACCTTTAAAAATAATCGTTCTTATGGATGGAAGTTGATAAGGAGTTATATTGAATCAGGAATCCCAAACGATAATATTAACAGAATGCTAATTAACGGATCTTTTAGTGAAAAAACTCAAAAATGAATCCCACTAAGATATTCGCTGAAACAAGTCTCTCAAATCAGTGTATAAGTATCTTCTATTTCATGTTCTTAGTTAGAAATACTCTTTATTTAGGCGATGATATTTAGCCTTTTTTCGATAAATATATACACTATGTGTATTTATTCATTTCCAACATGGTGGTTTCTGATACGTTTTCTATATACACTAGTCTTGTAAAAAATTGTTAAGTATTAGATGACTTCCTATATATAATGAACTTACAAAGAAAAAAGGAACCAAGAAAATGGCCCATTTCCCTAGTCCCTCTTGCTGAATCTTACCACTTTTTAGCTTTTGAAAGTTCCAGCTAATAGATGATTACAATACCAATCAAACCGACATATCAACTGATTTACCTAGTGTGGGATGAGGAGCTTCTAGCATTTTTAGTAATTGATCACTATTCTGCTCAGCTGTATTCATTGCCTTTTTTGTTAAAGCTATGCCGACATTTTGAGATAAGCGTGCTTGATTCATTCCTATTGATAATGCTGCAATATCCATTTTTTCTCACCACCTATTCTTGTTATCGGTTATCAGGCAGAACTATAAACAAATCTTCAAATCTTTTTACCAATATATTACTTAGAGCTCAGTACGTATCCATCAAAAATTATTATGAGAATGATTGAAAGCTTCTTAATTGAAGCTAGTTTACCCTACTCTTCTATACAATTAATTAAAAAAGAAAGCGGGAGAATCTTTCCCCCGCTTTCCTCCTCACAACCGCTGCAACCGTAATTCTTGAATAAACAAATCATAATCAATCTCTAGTATTTCGCAGTTGGTTTTTACTTCTTCAAAGAAATCGAATTCCTTATCTGCTGGGCGGTCGCGGTTTTCGTAGTAAAAGTTGATTAGGTGGTATAGTTTTATAAAAGAATCTAGCTTTTCTTTTTTATTCATTTATCCTCTCTCCTTCTGTTTTTGTAACAGATATTTTATCTACTAAACCAGAAACTGTCCTTATCTTGAATGGAAGCCAGCTATCACAAATCACCTATGCTCTTAAGCTGGAAAGGAGAACCGTCTCTCTCATTCCCTCCTGGAACCACGATTCTTCCGATTGGTTTGCTTATGATTTGGCCGTTTTCCATTACTTTTGTTCCACGGACAATGGTGGCGACTGGCATTCCTGTAATTGGTGTTTGGTCATATGCGGTTACTTTGCTTTTGCTGTGGAGCTGTTCTCTTGTTATGGAGTGTTTTTTATTCATATCCACTATGGTGATATCTGCATCGGTTCCTACTTGTAAGGATCCTTTTTGTGGATAGATTCCATATTGTTTTGCTGGATTTTCAGAAAGGAGTTTACAGGCATCGACTAAAGAGATTTTCTCTTCACTCACTGCGTTTAAGAGTAGTGGTGCCAGTGTTTCAACACCGCACATTCCAGCTGGGATATCCCACAAGCTACCATCCTTTTCTTCCTCTGTATGGGGAGCATGGTCGGAGCAAACTACTGTTACCGTGCCATCTCGAATCCCCCTCCAAAGCTCCTCCTGATCCTTTTTATATTTAATAGGCGGATATACCTTCATCTGCGGGCCAACTCTTTCATAATCCTCATTGGATAAAAAGAGATAGTGTGGACATGTTTCAGATGTAATATTTGTATAGCCATCTGCTTGGGCTTGCCTTATTAACTTCACACCTTCTCCTGTACTTACATGAAGAATATGCAGTCTAGTTCCGAGATTTTTCGCCAAGGCAATACCAGATTGAATCGTCATTTCCTCCGCTAAGTTCGGTCGTCCTTGGAGAAGCGCTTCGTAATCTCTTTTCCCAGAAGCTTCTACTTCCTCTGTTAGCCGTTGGATTATTTGATTATTTTCCGCATGAATAGCTAGAATTTGCCCTGTTTTTTGCACTTCTCGGAAAATACTATAGACCTCTCCATCTGAAAGCGGTGGAATGACCCCTTCATCTCCATCCTTGTAGTTATACATCAACTGATAAGTCTCTTTATTAATGGCATATCCCCAGAAAAACTTAAAGCCAATAACCCCTGCATGATGAAGCGGAACAATATCTTCTCGATTGACATCCCCTAAGCAAATTCCCCATATCGCGAAATCCACATGTGCTTTTGCCGAAAGGTTTTCCTTTTGCTTTTCAAAATTCCCAACATTATTAATAGGAGGATTGGTGTTCGGCATTTCAAAAACAGTCGTGATACCGCCAGCCGCTGCTGCTTGGGTGCTATAATAAAAATCCTCTTTATACGTTGGACCTGGATCCCTTGAATGAATATGGGTATCCATAAAGCCAGGGCAAACATATAAGCCTTCTCCATCTGTTGCTTCCAAAGCTTCTCCCGCTAACTCCTCTTTGGAGATGGCCGCAATCTTTCCATCTTTTATATAGAGATGCCCTTTTTCAAACCCATTTCCGGTATATAAATAGCCGTTTTTAATAACATGATCCCACAACATACTCTCCACTCCTTTTTTTATACGAAAAATTTATATATCAACCAATACGGTGAGGATATCAGCCAACCTCTCCTTTTATCAGCCAAAACCACATTCTTTTCTGCCAATCTCCCATCCCAACGACTACCGAACCACCACTCCACCAATGATTTCTTGTATATCCTTTATTCCATGTACCTTCATATACGCTTCGATTTCGTCTCGTATTGTTATCATTGCTTCTGGATCAATGAAGGATGCCGTCCCAATTTGTACAGCGGACGCACCTGCGAGCATTAACTCGATAGCATCTTCTCCATTCATGACACCACCGCATCCTATAATGGGGAGAGAAGTTGCTTGGTATACTTGGTAAACCATTCGGACAACAAGTGGCAAAATGGCTGGGCCGGAATAGCCGCCCATCACATTGCTGATCTTCGGTTTTCTTGTATGAACATCAATAGACATAGCCAAAAAAGTATTGGAAACCGTTAAAATATCGGCGCCGGATGCTTCACATGCTTTCGCAATCTCCACAATACTCGTTACATTAGGAGACAGCTTCGGAATAAGCGGTTTATTTGTCGCCTTTCGAACCTGGCTTACTAATTCATGCGAGATGGATGGATCCATGCCAAAAGCCAGACCATTATTTTTCAAATTCGGACAGGAAATATTTAATTCAATGGCGTCCACCTCATCTATAGCACCAAGCTCTTCACAAACCTCCACAAATTCTTCGATACTATCTGCTGAAACACTAGGAATAAATGGGGTGGAAAAATTGGCATAAAAGGGGATTGTCTTTTCCTTAAAATACGTTAATCCCTCACTTTGAATCCCAATCGAATTAATCATTCCACCTGCCTTTGTTTCACAAATACGCGGAGTTGGGTTGCCTGTGCGGCGATTCTTCGTAATGCTTTTTGGAATAACAGCCCCGATCTCATTTATATCGATATAATTCGTCATTTGTTCCGCAAATGTTCCAGATGCTGGCATAATAGGATTTTTCAAATGTAGCTTGCCTAATGATACTTCCAATCCACTCATGCAAAAACCACCTTTTCTAATGGGAAGACTGGTCCTTCCATGCAAATTCGAACAGGCCTTATGCTCTCCTCTTCTTCTATCTGACAAACACATCCATAGCAAGAGCCAATCCCACACCCCATATTTTCTTCCAAGGCAATTTCCGCAAACAGCTGATGTTCACAAGCTAATTCCTTCATTAATATTGATAGCCTTCTTGACCCACATGTATAGATCCCATCTATCTTTTTTTCGCTTACTAGCGTTTCTGCTAAAAATTTTACATGATGAGGATCACTCGTTCCGTCCTCATCATTTACAAAAACCGCTTCCACACCAGCTGCCTTTAACTCTGCTTCCATTAAATAGTCCTCTTTTGTTCTAGCACTAACAATGGCAAAACACGAAATATTCATCCTTTTCATCTTAAAAGCAAGGGCAGAAAGGGTGGCAATTCCAACACCTCTAGCAACAACAAGAATATTTTCGCTTCCTTCCGCTACGCTAAACCCCTTGCCTAACGGACCTAATATATCTAGCCTCTCTTCTTTCTTTCGCTCTGCTAATGCCATTGTCCCGACACCTTTTACTAGATAAAGAAACTCCAGCGTACTTTCCGCTTCATTTATGCGAAATATACTGAGTGGTCTGCGCAGCAAAGGTTTTGAACCATCACTGCATTTAATATGGAAAAATTGACCTGCTTGAACTGGGAATAGCTGTTTATTGGGGACTTTTACTTTTAGATGAAAATAGCGCTTGCTTATTTGCTTATTGAATAAAATTTCTGTCTTCACTGCCATCCTTTTTCTCCCCTTTCTTTTTATATCCCTCTTGCCTGCTGTAATACGGCTGCCTCTAGAACATCAATTCCGATTAATATATCGTCTAAATCGGTATGCTCATCTGGATGATGACTAATTCCATTTAAAGATGGAATAAAGATTAATCCCACTGGTCCTAAAGAAGTCATATTCATGGCGTCATGCCCAGCTCCACTTTGCATCCATTGATAAGGAAGATTTTTTTCCAGACAAATTTTTTCAACTTCGAGTGAAAGTTCTTTTGATAACTGTACTGGCTCTTCTTTACTTATCTCCTGTGAAAATATCTCCAATCCTCGTCTTTCCTGTATGTCCTCCATTTTTTTATAAAGGACGTCAAGTACCTTATTTCTTGAGGCAATCGAAGTGGAGCGAATATCTACTTTCATTTCTACTGTACCTGGTACGACATTCATCGCTCCCATTGGAATCGAAAGTACTCCTATTGTGGCGACGGTTCCGTTATGCTGTTCCTTTTTCGCTGCTTCTTCTAACGCGAGTGCTAATTCACTTGCCCCAAGTAATGCATCCTTACGCATATTCATAGGTGTTGTACCAGAGTGGGAAGCAGCACCTTTTACTTCAATAATCAAACGAACAGGTGCGGCAATTCCTGTTACAATCCCAATTTTCTTATTGGTATTCATCAGAATCGGACCTTGCTCAATATGTAATTCAAAGAAAGCCTGAAATCGTTCTGTCTCTCTGCTGGCCAAATCTAATTGATCAAATCGCAAGGCACAAAGTGAAAGAGCTTTTTCAAAGGTAATTCCATCCTTATCCTTGAGGTGTTGATATTTCTCTTTTTGTAGCGTTCCTACCATTGCCTTGCTTCCAACCGTAGATACACCGAACCTAGACGATTCTTCACAAGCGAATGAAATAATTTCAATCGGATGTTCCGTTTCCAGATTTTGTTCATTTAGGCGCTTTATCACTTCTAATCCTGCTGTAACTCCTACCACGCCATCGTACTTACCGCCTTGATAAACGGTATCGAGATGGGACCCTATCACCACTGGCGGCAGATTCTTCTTTCCTTCTCGTCTGGCAATAATATTGCCGCAATAGTCCATCCTAATTTCTAGTCCCTCATTTTTGCATAAACGCATAAAAGCATGACTGCATGCCTGCTCCTCATTCGTAAAGGCAACTCTTGTAATTCCTTCACTTCCTGAATTATATTGATTCATATTATTCAAAAGCTCTTCGTATCTTCTTTTTCGATCCATCTTTCTATCTCCTTGATTATGGGCCATGGAGCTCCGCCCTTCTCTTTATAAGCGAATAGAACTTAATAGATGCATAGATTTCATATGTTCACTTGCCTCTTTGGCCACTTCGTTTATTTGCTTCACTAATGTTTCTTGCTGCCTCATTATATAATCACTTTCTCCAACAATGCTGATGCTGACATTTGTTTTTTTGTCGTCATAAAATATTGGCGAGGAAATAGCAGATACCCCTATTTCCAATTCTTCGATGCAAAAAGCAAGCTGAGAATGATAAATTTCTTTTAATTCCTTTTTTATATCAAGAGGATTCGTTTTGGTGTAAGGCGTGGTAGCTTCAAATGGTGTCTCTTGCACAATTTTCTCAACCATCGCTTCCTCTTGGTATGCTACAATTACCTTTGCTGCCGCTGCACTATGTATCGGCATCCTTTGTCCCACATGGACAAAATACTTGTTGCGCAAATCGGATGGCTGATGGGTATAAACACAGTAGACATCACCGCCATGATAGCGACAAATGAATGTATAGAGGTTCGTTTCATTAGATAATTTTTCCCCATATCGTCCCAATAGTTTAATCGGATCCTGCAATCTTAAAAACTGACTTCCCCACAGCATCGTTTTCGGTCCTAAATAATATTGTTTAGTGGTTTTATCCTGAATAACAAGCTGTTGTTCACACATACTTGTGAGCATTCGATGAATGGTACCCTTACTTAAATTAGTCTCTCGCGCAAGTTCGCTGACTCCCATCCCCATATTAGCATTAGAAGAGATGCAGTCCATTACAAGTGTAAATCGATTTAACCATTCCAAGCCTTTTCTCTCCTTTGAAAATGAGTTTCTCTAAGCGGAACATTGTTCCATTTTTTTAGAATAAGAGAAGGTGTCATTTAAACACCCCTCTCTTTTAAAATATAGATATAGTGAAACTGTATTTAACCTTAATTGTTAAACAATCTCTTTATCCTTCGATTCAGGAATTAAAAAGATAAACGCTAATGCAGATAAAATATAAACACCTGATAGTAAGCTAAGTGCATAGCTTAAAGAATGATTAAGAGAGATATAGCCAATAATAAATGGCGCAAATCCAGCAATCGCTCGTCCTACATTAAAAATTATATTTTCCGCAGTGGAACGAACTTCTGTATTATAATGTTCCGCTAGAAGTGCTCCATAGCCACCCATCATCCCATTTACAAAGAATCCTAATACTCCGCCAAGAAGCAATAAAGCTACCGTAGATGTCACTTGGAAATAAACCCAAACAATAATTGCTGCTGCAATCAAGAAGGTAATATAAGATGGTCTGCGTCCAATTTTATCTGCCAAATAACCAAAGATTAAAATCCCTAAAATCATGCCGATAATCGTCGTTACTGTCCATAACGTTGTTTTATTAAAATCATAGCCTAGTTCTGAAGCAAGCATTGTGGGCATCCAAGTCATAATGCCATAAAAGCCGAAATTTTGAACGCTTGTAGCAATGATTAAGCCAATTGTTATCTTCGTTGTGTCCTTAGAAGCAAATAATTGTCCAATTGCTATCTTATTTTTATTTTCTTCTTTTAGCTTTGTCCAAATCTCAGGTTCCTTTAAATTTTTGCGGGACCAAAATGCAAAAATAGCTGGTACAACCCCTGCAAGGAATACACCGTGCCATCCAAATTTCGGTGCAACAAATAATACTGTTAAAGTAGCAAGAACAATTCCTATTTGAAAGCCGACCGCTACAACAGATGTAGCACGAGATCGATACTTTTTCGGCCAAGTCTCACTGACAAGCGTCATCCCAATTCCAAATTCTCCCCCAAGCCCTAAACCAGCTAAAAAGCGGAAGATAGCAAATGTTTCTAAATTAGGAGCTAAAGCACACAAACCTGTAAAAACAGAAAAAATTAAAATAGTCCAAGTAAATACACGTACTCGCCCAAATTTATCGGCCATTACTCCAAACACAATTCCGCCAATTACAGCCCCAAGCAAAGTAATTGTAGAAAGACTTCCCGCCTGTGCTTGATTAATGCCAAAAAAAGCTATAATAAGCGGCAACGTATATGCCAAAATCATCATATCCAATCCATCCATGGCATACCCAATCGTTGAAGACCATAGTGTTTTCCACTGATAACCCGTTATCTTCTTCTCCGGTACCTCTGAAGTTTCATGTACTTTCATATTCACTGAAAAAATCCTCCCCTTACCAAAAATAATGAAAAAAAGTTCTATCTTTCTATCAAAGAACCACTAACTACTTCCCTTCTCCTCTCCCCAAAATTATCTTTTATGTCTTTCTACCGCCAGTCGTTTCACTGAACGGAACGATGTTTCAAAATTAAATAACATACATGAATGATACTACTAACTTTTTTGGAAATCTATATTGTTGTCAGAATATATGACAATATTTTTTTTATTCTGATATTTATTTTCGAAGTACATCATACGAAATAACCTCATCTGGTATGGAGATGAGAGAAGGTATTGTCTTACTTAGCTATAAGTAATTCCATAGATAATTATGTTTGATTTAATAGTTGGTTTAGTTCTCTTGCCCAATTTGCTTAAAAATGTCTATTAACTATTAATCTTAGGCTAATACCTAAGTTGTTTTCATCAGTATTCCAGCTTCTATAGAAGTCCAAAAGCAAAAAAAGAGCTCCCAAAAGTTTGGAAACTCTCATGATACCAGCTATCGCCATCCAATCATAAGTTTTGTCCTTCTGATATGGACAAAATCTAAAAACTGTCTTTTTATGGTGCCTGTCACCTATTAGCGACACTCTTTACACCGCTTAGGATAAGATAACCCCTTCATCTTATAAAACTGCTGCTCTCCTAATGTAAAAGTAAACCGGTCTCCACATTCCCAGCATTTTAAAAGAATATCTTGCGGCTCCACACCTTTTAGTGCTTTTTTGATATATTCCTTTCTTTCCTTTGCAATCGAGCTATCAATCGGCTCATCACTGGTTAATGCATTTATCGTTGTGCGAATCTCTTCTTTTACTTTTTTATAATCCACTTTCTCCCATAATTCTAAATAAGGGATAAATGATTGATCCCCAGATTCTCTCACTTTCTCTAGTAGCAAGAGAATCATGCTTCTGTTTCGATCCTTTAAATAGCTCATATCTGGATCTTGCTTCCCTTGCTTGATCCATTCCTTCCACTCATTTAACAGCTCATCCGTATATTGATCAGATTCAAGGTCCCATCCTCGCTCTGTAAAAATAATCATCGGGAGTTTTCCAGAATACTGAATATCTAGAAAATCATAATCAATCATCCAATCAATTTTCTTCATAATCTCTTCTAGTTTCTCTTTTTTAAAATAACCATAAGCCGGACACTTATCCAGCTCCAGTTGTAATACCTTCTTTTCCCGTGAGCCCTTTAAAATTTTCGCAAGAAGCGTTCTTCCTCCACTGTCAATGATCATATCCGCTGCTCTCAATATGGCTTTTATTTCTTCTTCAGATAATCGATTCGTCTTAGCATTTATCATACTGGTAAATCCTCCTCATCTACCCAACGATGATAGAAATCTCATTTTCTTTCCTATTTAATATTTATAACTACCCCTAACTACTTCCCACAACATTTCTTATACTTTTTCCCACTACCGCATGGACATGGATCGTTCCTGCCAATTTTTTCACGAGTTTGAAAGCTAATAACTTCTCCTTTTTGACTCGATAAAGGCGGTGATGCCTGCTTATCACGTCCTGATAACTCTACTGGTGTATATCCTTTTAAATACCATTGTCTTGTATTATTCATAAAAACAACAATGATGTCCATTAGCCTTTTTACTTCTTCTAAGCTTTCGAGTGGTAATTCCAACTGTAAATATTGAAGAATCTGACTAGGGTGTTCGTTTAATTTCACATGTATGATACAGTCATCAATTATTGCCTTCGCTTCGTCCTTTGGAATCTGATACACCTCTGTAAATAGTTCCATAAGTTGAAAATAACCCTTTGGACGCTCCAAATAGTTCGTTTCACCAGCTTCAAGGAGCTGTTTCTTCGTAAAAGGATAATAAGCAATATTTTTTCTCAACGCTTGTTCTGCCAAAATCTCTGCAGGTTCTAGGACTTCCCAGTAAGAATAACCGTATCTGTCATAATGAACTTCTTGGTAATATTCCATTGCATCCAAAATAACACGATTAAACGCAGGAACGTTTGGATGGACCGGTATATATTTTTCCACCAACTCTATTAATCGGTTTGCAGGTATAGTTCCATAATAATAGACTAATCCGCGCGTTATCTTAATCCATTCTGTATTTCGCTTCACATCGGTAAGAATTGCACTATCTTGAACAATTTCTTCTAAAGAAGGCAATATTTCTACAGGAATCGTTACGAATGGGTTTCGATTATGATAGACAATAAACATGAAACCCGTCTTCGGGAAATACTCCATCTCCTCTATTTCTACATCCTCTTCACTTATTATTCCATTATTAGCAATAATCCTCTTTAGTAAAAAAATTCGTCGCTCATCATACTCACTAATTATCGTTCTAAGATAATTAGGAATTTCCTCCGCTAAATAGGAAATTAATTCTGCCTTTTTTAAAGAGCTTAAATTTTTGATTCCTAGTTTTTTACCAATCTCTCGAAGGTCTGCCACTTTATATACAGTTAGCCCTTCTTTTAATGTAGCCAATCCCTTAACTTTCTCTTTTTGATTCTTTCTTTTATCTATTTTCATTCCATACCCCTTTCATCCACATCGGTCCATATATGACTTCTTATAAATTTTCTACTATTTATATAATTTTCATTGTACCACTCCACTGTATCATTTATAACCTCTAACACATATACAACTGTCCTAAAAGCGGTTCTATCAAAACTCAGACTGGATATTGATCCGATTCTTTCCCTCTTGCATGTAAAAATTGGAGATATTGCTCGATTTGAGGCTCAGGAAAGTAAGCAAGAATCCGTTCTGAATTTACCAGACTTCCTTCCTTTGCCTCTATATAGTTAAAATAACTACTCCACGGATATTCTTCTAAGCAATCTACCATACCGGCTCGAATTGGATTCAGATGAATATACCGATTTACCTCTAATTCATATTGAGCAGACGTAATCAACTCAGATCCATAACGACTTTCAAACACATGTCCTGTAAAATCGTATTTCTTATTAACATAGATTGCGTAATTAAAATGGAGAATTCTTATAATATCACTTGGGGAATGTTGAAGGGTTTTTATTTGAAGATGAATGTGATTTGTCATCAAACAATAGGTTTGCAGAATAAAAGGCCTTTTTTCCATTGCTTCTGCCAACAATCGCAAATATTCATCTCGATCTTCCTTGTCCCAAAATAAAGAAGTTCGACGAATACCTCGACTCGTAATATGATAACTAGCACCAGGATACCAAATGCGCCTTTTTCTTGCCAACTAACTACCTCCTTTTTTATGAAATTTGATTGCATACGATGAAGGATAAAATGGATAGATTTTGCCAAAGCAAAAGGGGAGGGTTATCAATGCTTCACTAAATAAATAGAAAGAATACGAAGAAAGAAAGAACATTAAATTACAACATTCTACCTAACAATCAAAATCCCTGCATTTCCCCACAAAAAAATAGGAAAGAACCAAAAAAATGATTCCTTTCCCATTGTCCTTCACAGAAAGACAAAATAATGCTTTTTGTCTTTTTATGGTGCCTGTCACTCTAACCTAACCCCCACCCCAAAATGATCAGACACAACCGGGGTCTTTCTTCCATCAAAAACCGTTTCATATGAGTCTACAGATAGATTAGCAGAAACGAAGATATAATCAATGCGAAGAAGATCACTATTGTTCTCCCAACCATCAATTTTCTTCTCAACTGTATGGCTGCCGTTTTTAACGGTGGCGTCCAGATAAGCATCCTTTAAAAGCGGATGCTTGGAAACAACGCTATAGCCTTCCTTCTCGATATGGGCAGGGTTATTAAAATCGCCCATCAACAAAATACAGCTACCTTTCTGCGCTTCCGTTTCCCAGGCTTCTACTAGCTTGTTCCATTCATACAAGAAAGGATAGCTTTCTGTCTCATCCTGCCACCAAGATAGATGCAATCCGTACACAAAATAGTTTCTATCATTTGCTTGAAAACGAACTTCCAATGCTTTTCTTGTATGATAGTCAGTATAATCATCTTTGCGTGACAGCAATATCCCTCTTGTATTTATTACTTTAAATCGAGTGAGAATGGCGATTCCTTCATCATATTGGTCGTAACCAATATGACTAGGAACCCAGCTCCAATAATATTCGAGCCCGCTTTTCTTCAGCTCCTGCTGGAGAAGAAAAGCAAAATTATCTTTTTTAATCACCGTATTTGGATTCGGGGCTATGAAATAAGAATCTACCTCCGCTTCCTCTGCATCCATCGACTGATTTACCTCCTGCAAGGAAATTACATCATATGGATCAGCCAGCAATTGCTCCTTGATCGCCTCGAGTTTTTCCAAAGGCTTTTCTTCTATCCAGCTATGAGTATTTAACGTTAATAATTTCATTCCCCTTGCTCCAAATAGTCATTAATGTCTGATTTCAGAATGTCCGCCTTTGGACCATAGATTGCCTGAACACCGCCATCCTTTTTAATTAAGCCCATTGCGCCAGCCGCTTTCCAGGACGATTCGTCGCCAACTTTATCTATCTCTTTTACAGATACACGCAATCTTGTCATACATGCATCCACATCTGTAATATTCGCTTTTCCACCTAATAATGCTACAATCTCTAAAACTTGGCTGTTAGTAGGTACAGCATTCCCAGTCTCTCTATTGTTAGAATCTGCATCACTTTCATAGTTACCATTACGACCTGGTGTTGAAAAATTAAATTTCTTAATCATGAAATTCGCAATAAAATAGCTCACTATAAAAAAGACAATACACACAATCACAAAGTTTAGAACATCGCCGCCCAAGCCTGCTTTAAAAGCAATTGGTAAGCGTGTGATTAGCTCTAGATTCCCAAAGGAATGTAAGCGTAAATCCACAATATCGGCAGAGGCAAAAGCTAATCCTTGTAAAATAGCATAAACAACATAAAGTAATGGTGCCGCAAACATAAACATGAATTCTAGAGGCTCTGTAACTCCTGTTAAGAATACAGCTATCGCTGCTGAAAAAATCATCGACTTATATTTTTTCTTTTTATCCATATCAACATTTCGGTATATCGCAACAGCCACACCCATTAAAATAGCAGTAGCACCAATCATTTGCCCTACTTTGAAACGTGCTGGAGTAACAGATGATAGCAGTTGATTATATCCAGCAGTGTCCCCTGCATTTTGTAGATTCACTAAATCACTTGCCCATGCTAACCAAAGTGGATCTTGTCCAAATACTTCTTTACCAGCCATCACACCAGACATAATCGTATAGGTTCCACCCAATGATGTATAGTTGATTGGAATCGTTAACATATGATGTAGACCGAATGGAATGAGAAGGCGCTCTGCCGTACCATAGATAAAAGGCGCTAGGATTGGAGCGCTTTCACTTGAGGTAGCAATCCATAATCCAAATTGATTAATTCCTGTTTGGATAGTTGGCCAAATCACTGCAAGCAGTAAGGATACGATAACAGACCACAGAATAACTACAAACGGTACAAATCGTTTTCCATTAAAGAAAGCAAGTGCATCAGGCAGCTTTCTGAAATTATAATATTTATTATAGACAATAGCTCCGATAAATCCGGATATAATCCCCACGAAAACACCCATATTAAGTGCAGGCGCTTCCAATACGCTTGTAAAATATCCATCTATTAAAATCTTCGTTCCAAATAAAGTATGCGTAAAAGCTCCCTCTTGGGAAAGCATATCATTTGTTACACCAAAGATAGAACCTGTAATTCTATTAATTAATAAGAAGGCAATCCCAGCAGCAAATGCTCCACCTGCTTTTTCCTTAGCCCATGAACCACCAATTGCTAATGCGAATAAAATATGTAAATTACCAATAATTCCCCAACCAATGTTCTCTACAACGCTTCCAATTGTGATAAAAACAGAAGCATCAATCATTGCAATTAACTTTCCTAAACTAATCATAATACCAGCAGCCGGCATAACAGCTACTACTACCATTAATGCTTTTCCGAATTTTTGCCAAAATTCAAATGAAAACATCTTTTTCATTCTATTCCCTCCCATTTCCAATTAAAACGTTTGCACTAAAACTTATCTTTGATTATAGTAATATATCTACCATTTTACAAGAAAAAAAATCAAAATTTTAGTATTTAATGCAAAAATAACGCAAACGTTTGCATTTTAAAGAAAGAAGCAACGGAAATCGCTTCCTTCTCTCTTTAATTTATTTCCCACAACATTTCTTATACTTTTTTCCGCTTCCACATGGACAAGGATCATTTCTTCCTACCTTATTTTCTTTACGAATAGGCTCTTTATCACTTCTATTTTGGTTTAAATTTGCTTGATGTGCTAGCTCTCTTTGCAGCGCAGCCTTTTTCCAATCCCCTAATTCTGGATGGTCGAAACCTAAAATGGAATAATAACTGTAGGCAGTATGTTCCATATCAATAAAAGAGGAAAAGTATTCCTTCTTCATATATTTGCTTATTTCCGGAAGTCCATCTTCTGAAAATTGATGACAAAGAGCTTCTATTACTGTGTCTTGATTTTCCAAATCGTTGAATGTGGAATAAGCTTCTCTTAACACCTTAACTGCCAAATCTGTTTTAATATTTTCAACTATAGATGCGGCATAAATAACGGATTCAGACTTCTTCACATAAGGTTCTACAGCAGTCACCACTTTGTCAGATTGAAAGCTAATAAGGGCTGTGGAAACTTCTTCTAATAATGAGTCTTCTTCTCGTTCTAGCAAGCTTGCTAAAAGTGGAATATACTTTTCTATTTTTAGCAAACCAACCATATAGACATTTAGGATACCATTGAAAGAAAACCACTGGTTCTCTATTTCTTCAGCGAAAACCATATCTATTTCTTCTTCTGTAATCCAGCCTTTTTTCACTATACAATTCGCGATATATTTAGCTTGCTTAAATAGAAGATACGGGAATGTACTTGCTGTCTCCATAGCATTTATAACTTCTCCATATTTCTCATAAACTTCCTCTTCTTCTCCGCCTACTAATAGTTCAAATAAGGACCAATTATCTTCGGGAATAAACCCTTTTAAGGCCTCTTTATATTTCATCGCTAGTGCTGGTTCCACATTGTTTAATAATTTCAAAGCCAGATGAACCTTTGTTCGGTCCATTGTCGGTACCTTTTCCATCAAAATTTGTAATGCTTCTTCCGTTATTGGCTGATTTTCTATATGAATTAAAATAGAAGATAGCTTATCTTTATTTGAAAAAGCCTCCTGCAATAAATGAACCGTCCAATCAGCAGGAAGGGCAGGATAATCATTAATTGCGTATAAAATCGTTTCCTGGATTAATAAATCTGGACTGAGTAAGTGTGGTTGTATTTTTTCTAAAAAAGCCATTTATCTTGTTCCTTTCTAACACATAGTATAGAGATTGCTGCTTTTCCTTAATAAAAAGATCAATCAGATGTAACTTCAGAGGATGTACACACCTTCCCTAAAGTAAATCTATCACCCTACGTTCTCCCAAAAACCGACTTAAAAGTCCTATCCGCAAAAACCTTATTAGGATTCCCCATGTCATATACCATCGTCCAATACAGAGCAATTTGAGCGGTACTCCATAATGGCTGATCACGGAGGACTTCTGCAACCTTGATATGGTCATGGTGGATGAATTCTATCTTGGATAATTCGTTAATGCCATGAATGCCGGATGACTTTAATTCGATAATTTGGCTGGAGGTAAGTTCTGTTTTTACCGTGCCTATGATGTTCCATTGGTAGTATTCTAAATCTACACCAAATCCGAGGAGATGGATTTGATCTGGACTAGCTACAATCCCTAATTCTTGCTTTAATCCCCTAATAGCTACTTTGTAGAGATCGATGGTTTTACGGGAATTTTGCTCTCCGTTGGAATTTTCTACTGCATCTTGATATGGATCAATTGCTTCTACTACACTAACATCCAATTCATTTGGACGAATGCCAGTATCTGCTCTTCTTCTTGTAAGAACAATTTTTTCGTCTGCGGTTACGACTGTTAAGACGATTCCAATCCCTTGGGACAAGACATCGGAAGGCACATGTAAATCCTGTATGGCTTGATCGATATATTTTTCTCTAATCGTTTCTCCACTGCTTAATTGGTAATTGTCTAGGCTTGCCACCGTTGCTTGAAAGTTATAATAATCAGATCTTTTGAAATGTAAAACTGGATATGGTTTTTCAATAATATCCGTGTTTGTTTGAAAAGCATTGGTTAAGGCTACCTGATATGTATTGTACATATGCTTTTGGCCTTGCTCTTTTTTCATTTGTTCTCTTGCTTCAATCTTGTCTCGCAGCTCTTTCAATTCTTGAGGCAATTCGAAATACTCATCATCATACCTTGTCTGGATATAATTTCGATCATAAGCAAATTCTCCAGAACCACCGCTAACAACAAAATTTGTTTTTCGGCCTGCTATCCAAAGTACCCCATCGTCTTGTTGAATGGTTTGATACCTTTTGGACTTCCCCTTTATTTTCCTTTGTAGCCATTTACTAATTCTAGTTTTAAAATGAGTGTAAGTATCCCCCAACAGCTGATCTAACAGCCACTCGACAACCTTAAACAATACTTTCCCCACTGCAACGATTAAATCACTCATGTCCTCATTCCTATCTAACTATTTTACTAATAATATTCCTTACTTTAGTTAGATTAACAAAAATTACTTTAAAATGAAATACGAGTTAGTGAAAAGAAGTGTTTGGTCACAGCGACTCCCCGAAATTTGTCGAAGATTGATAGAAAGTTAGAATGTGTGAATGTGATAGAATTTAGAAATAAAGAAATGAGGGTGTAAATGATGGAAATAGAATGGAAAAAAGAAACGCTTATTTTTGAAACTTTAAGAGAATCAGAGGTATGGGCTAATTCTCTAGCTAACGAAATACATGGTAGAACAATAAATGGATATATAACACCAGATTATAAAATAGCATATGCTCTTTCATTTTTTCTAGCTTCTAATCCGATTTTGTTGTTCATTCAGAAAAAAGTTTCAGTATTCGTCCAGGAGTAAAAGTTGAGGATTCATTTATTTATAAAGTTTGGGTAACTATTAAATTATAAATGAGGTAAAACTATATGATTAATACATACTAAAAATGTCTACATGTCAGTACAAAAAATTTAAATTTTTTCACTCATTTAATTTTGACACTTTTACTTTTTCAACGTCGTTTACTTCACTTCATTTGAAAATACATTTTCAAAACATTAGCATTTCTTTTAATAGTCAATGCTTTTTCTTTTATAAACGAATATTTAGATATTCAATTCCTAGAAAAAAACAATGAAAAAAATCCTACAGTTTGTTGCGTAATCTGTTGGACTTTACTATACATAGGAAACGAATTGCCGCTATGTGATACATTTATTGGCGAAGACTAGTAAAAAATATGGCAAGCGTGGTAAAATCACCTCGCCGTAATCCTTCCACGAAGAAATCTTTCTATGATTATCCCCCCTTTCCTAAGCAGAAAGCAACACCTCCAATATCCAGCTACTATTTCAAGTGTTTGGTCACAGCGACTCCCCGAAATTTGTCGAAGATTGATAGAAAGTTAGAATGTGTGAATGTGATAGAATTTAGAAATAAAGAAATGAGGGTGTAAATGATGGAAATAGAATGGAAAAAAGAATCGCTTATTTTTGAAACTTTAAGAGAATCAGAGGTATGGGCTCATTCTATAGCAAACGAAATACATGGTAGAACAATAAATGGATATATAACACCAGATTATAAAATAGCATATGCTCTTTCATTTTTTCTAGCTTCTAATCCTGATTTTGTTGTTCATTCAGAAAAAAGTTTCAGTATTCGTCCAGGAGTAAAGGTTGAGGATTCATTTATTTATAAAGTTTGGGTAACTATTAAATCATAAATGAGGTAAAACTATATGATTAATACATACTAAAAATGTCTACATGTCAGTACAAAAATTTTAAATTTTTTCATTTATTTATTTTTGACGCTTTTACTTTTTCGACGTCTTTTACTTCACTTCATTTGAAAATACATTTTCAAAACATTAGCATTTCTTTTAATAGTCAATGCTTTTTCTTTTACAAACGAATATTTAGTTATTCAATTCCTAGAAAAAAACAATGAAAAAAAATCCTACAGTTTATTGCGTAATCTGGACTTTACTATGCATAGGAAACGAATTGCCGCTATGTGATACATTTATTGGCGAAGACTAGTAAAAAATATGGCAAGCGTGGTAAAATCACCTCGCCGTAATCCTTCCACGAAGAAATCTTTCTATGATTATCCCCTCTTTCCTAAACCGAAAACAACACCTCCAATATCCAGCTACTATTTCAGTTTATCATTCACACCATCTAATTCTCTATAAATCTCCGACAAATTTCGGGACGTCACTGTGACCAAGAACTATTATCTTCCTCAATGAGTTAAGATGAATATAACGGGTGACTTTTAACATTCCCTCTTTGTCGTCAATCCTTTTTTCATAAAACCGTTTTTCAAAGACATGGCCAGTTACGGTATTTGGCTTATAGTAATTGTCATAACGTTTATCGATCAGTGCCATTAGCATTGAAATGGGTACTCTACTAGAACGCAATTATAAATGGAAATGATTATTCATGAGGCAATAAGGAGGAGATTTCAAAGGGGTACTTTTCGTAGAGTTCTGTTTAGGATATGAAGAAAAGCTTGCAAATCACTGGCATTTCGAAATAAGGGTTCACGGCGATTTCCCCGGGAAACATTATGATAAAATCGTTCTGATATATACACTCTTTTCTTATCGGGCATTATGTCTCCCTCACAATCGTCATTTGTTTATTCTGCCTCCAGCGTCTTAAGGTCACCGCTTCCCAACTGTCTTGATCCGCTTATTCTTTCTTCCCCTGCTAAATCAGAATTGGTCCTTGCGAGTATGATAATTTTAATATGAATATCAATTTCCAACCGCAATCATACATAGAGTTTGGGACAAGGAACCTGACCCCATGTCCCTTAACAGTTTGTTTGGACAATGTATATTGCCGTCCTAAAAAGAATATTTTTAGTTAAGTCACTATTTTAAGATAGGTCCCAAAAGAATGGGAATGATTTCAAAAAAGGAAGTGGTGGTGAATGAATAGTGAGATTCGGGTTCGTGATCCAGCATGGTTAACCAATCATATATTTGGTACCTTGCAATTTTATTATCCAAGATGTATTGATTATCGTAATGGTGGATACTTTCAGTGCTACTT
This sequence comes from Niallia sp. Sow4_A1, assembly GCF_052116745.1. Lineage (NCBI taxonomy): Bacteria > Bacillati > Bacillota > Bacilli > Caryophanales > Bacillaceae > Niallia > Niallia sp. Sow4_A1. The sequence goes on from NZ_JBQKKM010000013.1 coordinate 76,125, forward strand.
AGATGACGGGACAATCTGCAATAATCAGACGAAACACTTAGTAGGGACATCTCGCTTTATTTACGTGTTTAGTGTTGGAGCCATGTTACGTGGTGATTCATGGTGTCTACAGGCGGCTGAGCATGGTTTATCCTACCTTCAAAATTATCATCTGGATATTAATAACGGAGGTTATTTTTGGAAGTTAAACGATAATCAGGTGTCTGTTTCTAATAAATATGCATATGGACACGCATTTGCTTTACTTGCAGCTTCCAAAGCCTATCAGGCAGGGATACCTTGCGCTTCTCACCTAATAGACTATATTTATAACATACTCGACCAATATTTTTGGGAGCCAGATCACGGGTTATATCTAAATGAAATGAATTCAGATTGGTCCATTATAAATCCATACAGAGGGCAAAATCCGAATATGCACCTGTGCGAGGCAATGATCTCAGCCTATGAGGCAACCGGTAACCATAAGTATCTAGAGAGAGCCTATATATTAGCATATAATGTTACCTTAAATTTAGCTCAACAATCAGAAGGATCAATATGGGAACACTATGACCCTAATTGGGTAATTGATTGGAACTATATTGAAACCAATAAAGAGATGCAGCAATTTCGGCCCCAAGGCTTTATTCCTGGTCATTCCATTGAATGGAGCAAACTACTCTTACTCTTGGAAAGATATAAATCTGAATCATGGATGATAGAGAGAGCAGTAGAATTATATAATAGCGCACTAAAGCTAGGCTTAGACACTGAATATGGGGGGATATACTATTCGATTGACCGTGAAGGAAAAGTACTAGAGTCAGATAAATACTATTGGGTGATGGCAGAAGCGATTGGTGCATCAGCACTTCTTGGAACACGATTAAAAGCTTTCACATATTGGAGAAATTATGATGCTCTATTTAATTATGCTTGGAACTATTTCATAGATAAAAAACGGGGTGGTTGGTATGAAAAAGTAAATCGATTTAATCAAAAGGTAGGGAATAAGAAAAGCCCCGTAACGAAGACGGATTATCATCCAATTGTAAATTGCTATGAAACCATCCGAGCACTAACGAATCTGTGAGTAAAAGGTTTTAACGAACTTTATCTTATTTAAATGAAATAGGAAAGGGGAATGTCCTATCTATCCTGTTTATAAATTCTTAGAAAAAAAACAAAAGTGTCAAGATATAAATATTGCTTTTCCTCCTCAACACCAAGAACAACATCCAGGTCTTGAACACACTATGGAGCCAAAACCTATTTCGGAAAATCCTTATTACCAAGCAAGCGGAAAACTGAAAGACCGAGTAGCTATTATCACAGGTGGGGATAGTGGAATAGGAAGAGCCATCGCCTATGCTTATGCTAAAGAGGGAGCCGACGTTGTTATTTCCTACCTTTATGAACATCAAGATGCACAAGAAACAAAAAGTAGAATTGAACAAATCGGCAGAAAGTGCCTACTAGTTCCCGGTGATTTACAACAGGAAAAAATGTCATATACCGTCGTCCAACAGGCAGTCCATCATTTTGGAAAAATTGATATTCTGGTTAATAATCACGGAGTACAGTTTATTCAACAGAGCATATTAGATATCACAGCAGAACAATTAGACGTAACCTTCCGAACAAATATCTACTCATTTTTCTATATGACCAAAGCCTGTTTACCACATTTAAAGAAGGGCAGTTCCATTATTAATACAACTTCTCTCGCAGCCTATCAAGGAAATCAAGAATTAATTGACTACTCCGCTACTAAAGGGGCCATCCTGACTTTCACACGCTCCCTTTCGCAATCTCTTCTAGACAAGGGTATTCGTGTGAATGGTGTTGCACCTGGACCTATTTGGACACCTCTCATCCCCTCTTCCTACTCAGCAGAAAAAGTAGCAACCTATGGAACCGACACATCCAAACCACCAATGAAACGTGCAGGGCAACCTTTTGAAGTGGCAACCAGCTATGTATTTCTTGCTTCTGATGACGCAAGCTACATGACTGGTCAGATTCTACATCCAAATGGTGGCACAATAGTTTAACGGTGTATTTTGAGGCGTCGCTGTGGTTGTTTGGTCACAGTGACTCCCCGAAATTTGTCGAAGATGGATAGAAAGTTAGATTGTGTGAATGTGATAGAATTTAGACATAAAGAAATGAGGTCGTAAATGATGGAAATAGAATGAAAAAAAGAAACGCTTATTATTGAAACTTTAAGAGAATCAGAGGTATGGGCTGATTCTCTAGCTAACGAAATACATAGTAGAACAAGAACAATAAATGGATATATAACACCAGATTATAAAATAGCATATGCTCTTTCATTTTTTCTAGCTTCTAATCCTGATTTTGTTGTTCATTCAGAAAAAAGTTTCCGTATTCGTCCAGGAGTAAAGGTTGAGGATTCATTTATTTATAAAGTTTGGGTAACTATAAAATCATAAATGAGGTAAAACTATATGATTAATACATACTAAAAATGTCTACATGTCAATACAAAAAAATTTAAATTTTTTCACTCATTTAATTTTGACGCTTTTACTTTTTCAACGTCGTTTACTTCACTTCATTTGAAAATACATTTTCAAAACATTAGCATTTCTTTTAATAGTCAATGCTTTTTCTTTTATAAACGAATATTTAGATATTCAATTCCTAGAAAAAAACAATGAAAAAAATCCTACAGTTTATTGCGTAATCTGTTGGACTTTACTATACATAGGAAACGAATTGCCGCTATGTGATACATTTATTGGCGAAGACTAGTAAAAAATATGGCAAGCGTGGTAAAATCACCTCGCCGTAATCCTTCCACGAAGAAATCTCTCTATGATTATCCCCCCTTTCCTAAGCAGAAAGCAACACCTCCAATATCCAGCTACTATTTCAATTTATCATTCATACCATCTAATTCTCTATAAATCTCCGACAAATTTCGGGACGTCACTGTGACCAAGAACTATTTGAATAAACACGATAATTATCTTCAAACAAACGTTTGACTTCAGAACGTGTTAAATTTTGTTGCTCTAGCTCTCTTCTTTTCAGTTCAATGTTAAAGATGGAATTATGTAGATAGGCTGAATCCAAGAAATACACATCCCTTCTAATCCAATTGTTTCTAGAACTATTATATCATTGTGAGAATTTTGGAAATATAATAGACAAAAAGAACAATCTTCCAACTATAATTGAATACTAGGATTGTAGTTTTTTTGGTAGTTAACCTTTATAATTAGGATAATAGTTGTAAATGGGAGCGATTTATTTTGGTAAAAGGGAAAACAACCAATGGGTTAATGCGTCATCTTAGGGATAAGCATGGCATAGAAATAAACGGAAGCAAACAGAAGAAAGATTTATTAAATATCGGATATTATCATGGATATAAAGGATATCGTTTTATCGGACAGGCAAACCACCAAATACCCTATACCAACTTTGATGAGGTTGTTGGAGTGTATGAGTTTGATACAAACCTTAAAACACTCTTATATCCAAGAATTATGTTCATTGAAACAGCGATTAAAAACTATACACTTAATACCTTAATTGGAATAGGACCGGTGGACTTCGATTTTGTTTTTTCACACCTATTAAATGATTATAAGAAAGAAAATACGGGTAATAGTAAGTATAGGGATAAAATGAAGAAACGGCTTGAATTACGGAACAAAATCAATCAACAAATTAGTTACAACTATTCCGAACAAAAGGCTGTGATTTCACACTTCTTCCATAAGAATGAGCCAATTCCACTGTGGGCTATATTTGAAGTCATTAATCTAGGAGAATTTGGATTCTTCCTTCAGTGTTTAAATCAAAACACTAGAATAGCAATTGCTGAAGACTTAAATATGCACACTACAAACCATAATCAGAATGGAAGAATAGTGGAAGATATCATCTTCCTTATTAAAGAGCTTCGTAATGCAGTAGCTCATAATTCTGTAGTCTTTGATTGCAGGTTTAAAAAGATGAATCCCCCTTCTAGGCTTAAGGAATACTTACAAAGTGAAACAGGAATCAACAACATAACTTTTGACACCATTGTTGATTATTTTATTATTGTAATCTTCCTACTGAAAAAGCTCAGTGTTACAAAAACCGAATTAAAACAGATTGTCAGGAAGTTCTACGCTGAATCTGAAAAGCTGAGAAGTTCAGTACCGATACCTGTTCACACCTCTATAATGGGGTCTGATTTTAGAAATAAGGTAAATAATTTAACGAACTACATTTAGGCTTGTACTTTACGAATAGGATGAACTGTAGTATCATAGTATATAATTAATAGCGGTGTATAGCTTCGGCTTACACTTAAGGGGACTGGATGCGTCTGGTCCTCTTTAAATTTTGTCCGGAATCGACAACAAAAAAATGCCCACAATGCAGTTACATCAGCTTGCCCCCTCCAATTCCCTTCAAGTATCATTATTAGTTTCTTCCTCAACATGTATTTCTTAGATGGACTACTTATGATTTTTGTCTTTTTGTGGTGCTGACACTTGGTATGGTGTTGGTATTCACAACGAATCTATATCATTGAAAGATCACATCATTGAAAGATCACACTACTACAGTACTTTTCCCGTTTCTGTGTCGATGTTCCTTCATTATAATCTAGTAAAAAATTCACATTCATAAAACAAGGCACTGTAGAATTCTTCTTATAATATTGATAGCTACTCCAAGGATAGTATTCTGCCAGCTTAACCATTCTCGCCTCAACTGGGTTAAGATGTATATAACGGCTAACTTCTAACATACCTTCTTTATCCTCAATCCTTTTGTCATAAAACCGTTTTTCAAAGACATGGCCTGTTAAACGGTATTTGATGTTATAGTAATTGGCATAACGTTTATTGATCAGTGCCATTAGCTTTGAAATGGGCACTTCACTAGAACGCAATTGTAAATGGAAATGATTATTCATAAGGCAATAGGAGGCGATTTCAAAGGGGTACTTTTCGTAGAGTTGTGTTAGGATATGAAGAAAAGCTTGAAAATCACTGGCATTCCGGAACAATGGATCACGTCGATTTCCTCTGGAAACAATATGATAAAATCGCTCTGGTATATACACTCTTTTCTTATAGGGCATTATTTCTCCCTCGCAATCGTCATTTGTTTATTCTGTCCCCAGCATCTTAAGGTCATCACTTCCCAAATGGCTTGATCAGCTATTCTTTCATCCCCTGCTAAATCAGAAATGGTCCTTGCGAGTCTGATAATTTTAATCTGAACACGATTGCTCCAGTTTTGCTTAGAAGAAATTTGGGTGAGCGTCTTTTTTTGTGCTGTTGTCAAGGGACTTGTTTCCACTATGGTTTCAAACAGAACCTTTGCATTGGATACTTCTTGTTGATACCGATTATACTGGCGCATGCGCGCTTTTTCCACTCTTTTACGAATATCATTAGAAGATTCTTGCGTTGTGGAGTCCTGGTTAACATTTACCGATTGTAAGGATAAGAGAATCCATGTTCCCTCTGTTCCGTTCAGGCATCCACACCATTCTGCTTCTCCTGTCGCCATTATTGGTGGTGGGTCGAACCCGCGACCAGGTGAAATTTCGATGGCTCACCATGGAATCCTTTTTCTTGATGAGATTGCAGAATTCTCCAAAAAAACGCTTGATATGCTCCGTCAACCACTAGAAACAGGTAATGTAACCATTAGCCGAGCGCATGCTACTGTGACATATCCAGCTTCTTTTATCCTAATAGGTGCTATGAACCCTTGTCCATGTGGATACCTCGGTTCTCTTCATCATTATTGCACCTGTATCTAACTCTCTATCAATCTTCGACAAATTTCGAGGCGTTCCTGTGACCTCAAGTTTTTTAGCATGACACATAGTTGAAAGCAATTGTTATAAGCTATATAATAAACGTATATAATGAAAAAGAGAAGTGCGCGAACACTTCTCCCTGCAACCTCTACCGTCAGGGTATGGTTGTCAATTAAATATTATTTTGGTCGAGAACCACCCTTTTGCTTGCGACGGCGTAGGGTGGTTTTCTTGTTTTCTAATATGTTCTTCCGAAAGAAATAGGCGCTTATCTCACGCACAATCCCCTTCAGAACTTCACGAAGAAATTCAAGAAATGTTTCCATGATTATCACCTCCTTTCCTAAACGGAAAGAAGCACAACAACCAACCACCCTCACAATATTCAGTTGCTATTTCAGTTTATCACATTCACACAATCTAACTCTCTATCAATCTTCGACAAATTTCGGGGAGTCACTGTGACCATGACGGGGACGATTGTTAATTTTTGTTCTGGCATATGAAAAGCACCTCCTTAAATTGATACATTCATCGTACCAGGAGGCACTGCGTGTTTATATGCGTTGTTTGATTGGGGGCTTACGATAAAACACTCTTTTTTCAAGTGTCCTAACTACAGGTACCATTTTATTCAACCCACCCTTTCATTTTTTTTTAATTATTTATAAACTCTCTACTTTTCTTCTCAAAACGTTTCTCATTACAAAACTTACACTGATAAGTAATCTCATAAACTTCTCTAGTTCCTGGTACAAATTGCTCTATTGTACCTACCACCTCACCATTTAAATTCTTTTGTTTTAATTCAGTTTTAATAGAAATGCTAGTAGATTCAAGTGTTGTTGTTCTTACTTTCTTCATTGCAAATAACTTATTACAAGAGTAACATCTACCTAACGTATCTAATAACATATCTACCACTAATTCTATAGCTTTGACTGATAAATACAGGACAATAAAAATAGTAAGTGTTGTTTCTAAAATACCCCCAATGTAATCTTTCATAAATTCTACTATAGTAGTTATTATTCCATATTGTTCTATTACATTACTCATACCTATTCCTGTTCTATCTATATAAATCCAACAAGCTATGTTTGCTCCTATAAATGACACAATTAATATCTTTAACCAACGTGGTGCTTTCATTGAAAACTCTATTGGTTTTAACTTAGTTTTTCTTGTTTTAGATGTTCTTGTTCTAGTTACTTTCTCATTAGAGTCTAACACCTTTGACTTTACCTCTGTATCAGTAGTGCTTAATCCTCGTTTCTTTTTTAATACATTTACTAATCTTTCTGAACGTTTTATTATTAAACTATTTACATTCGTTAGAAATTCGTTTAGTTCTTCATTAGTATTAGGTAAGAAGATATCAGAATTACTTATATCCATTTTACTTTGAGAAAGATAGTATTCATGCTTACGCAGTAAAGGTTTTATGCTATAATTGTCGTTTGCATTAACAAAATCTTGTAAATAAAAAGTATCAATGTAAGTCTTGAATGTTTCTAAATCTACATTTTCTTTTATTATTTTTAACGATAAATCAAAGAAGTCATGAACAAAATACTTCCTGTCTGCACCACCTTTAAACCCTCTAGCTTGATTGAAAGACTTTTCATCACTAGGATATAATCTAAATGGTACTAAGGTTATGTTTCCAATTGTATGAGTTAATATAGCATACCTCTGCAATTGAGTATTTTTATCTACATTTGATTTATTTCTACCATTTATTCTTAATGCTTGATTGTATATGGTGGCAAATGAATTCATTGTGTCACTACCCAATCTATCCCAATACCTACCAAACTTGTTGTGAAGTTCTAATGGTAAAGAAAATCTCCCTTTGTAAGTCCAACCAAACAACTCTTCTAACATACTACCTGTTAATTTACAAGTTCCGTTAGAGTTATCACAGTCAAACTTCTTATACTTTTTGTAATTTTCCATCTTTTTAATAGGGTTACGTTCTGCGGATACTTCAATAGAAGGTGATTCATTTTTAATATCGTATCCTATTAAACTGTCTATGTTGTTTTCCTCTAAAAAGCCTGTTAAACTATTATACATCTCATACCCCTCTTTGTTTTTTAGTAGTATGTGTTAATGTAGCGAAAGTCTGCAGATTGTTATTTTGGTCTACTATTGATTTATTATCATCATTTATTCTTAATGCTCGTCTGTATATAATAGAGAATGAATTCATCGTATCACTGCCTAGTCTATTCCAGTAACCATTAAATTTTCTTGCAACTTTAATCGGTAAAGTTTTCTTACTTTCGTATGACCAACCCCACAATTCTCTGAATAAGCTGTCTGTCAGAGTACAAGTCCCATTAGAATTGTCACATTCAAATTTAGATGATACGTCCTTGTTTAATCTTTTGAATATATTCATCTTTTGGATTGGGGTGGTTTCATTACGTACTTCTATCCAGGGGGTTCATTTTTTAATGTCGTAACTTATTAAATTGTCTATGTTTCTGCCTGAAAACCCAGTTACACTTTTAAGCATGATGACCTCGCAAATTTTTTTATATACTTTACACTATATCTGGTTTACTATATTGTTTTCTAGTTTTCTTTTAAACTTCGAATCTTATACACCTTTTAAAACACGTATCCAACATATCTCTGTATAATAACTCTTTTATTTTGCGGAAAGCCTAATTTGGTTCGGGGTGTCACTGTGACCAAGAGTTCACAAAAACTTGACTCAATCTTTAGCATGACACATAGTTGAAAGCAATTGTTATAAGCTATATTATAAGCTATATTATATTATAAGCTATATAATATATAATAAACGTATATAATGAAAAAGAGAAGTGCGCGAACACTTCTCTCTGCAACCTCTACCGTCAGGGTGTGGTTGTCAATTAAATATTATTTTGTTTGAGAACCACCCTTTTGCTTGCGACGGCGTAGGGTGGTTTTCTTGTTTTCTAATATGTTCTTCCGAAAGAAATAGGCGCTTATCTCACGCACAACAACCAACCACCCTCACAATATTCAGTTGCTATTTCAGTTTATCACATTCACACAATCTAACTCTCTATCAATCTTCGACAAATTTCGGGTCGTCACTGTGACCAAGAGTACGGGCCGTCACTGTGACCAAGGGTTTAAAATTATTTATTTTGGTTCCTCTTCTAAATGTTTAAGCTCGGTATCAGAAGCATCATCTCCATTAATTTTATTTACAGAATGTTGATAAACGGTCTTATTTTCAGGTCTATACATGTATGTATATGCTATATCATTTTCATCATTGAAAATTACTACTGCATGAAAACCGAACATAGCGTTATTAATATCAATGCTTTTAATATCATCCTTGGAATAATCCATATTTTCATATAAATGATCTTCTAGAGAGAGTCTAACCTGATTTTTTTTGTTTGAGAAACTGTTGAAAAAATATAGAGAGACTAAGAGAATTACAATAAAAGAAATTAATATAGTGAAAATAGTTATTTTTTTCATATTTTTCAAAAAATAACCTCCTGATATATTCCAATTAATGGGATTTTTTGTTATTCTAATTATATAATAGTATTTATATTAAAGATACTATAATAATATAATAGGAGGTTATTAATGAAAAAAATATTTCTAGGATTCTTTTTTGCTTTTATAATTGAATCAATTTCATAAATTTAACGCTTAGAGCCTCAAGGTCTCAGAGACACAAAAAAAGGAGTACCTCCCCAAAATGTCGAATTTAGTAAGCACTACACAAACTAATAAGACTGGAGGAAGACTCCCTATGACTATTATACGACAAGGAAGCCTATTTGACCTACAAGAATTATATCATTTAGAACCTACCCAACGGTTTGAAGCTGTTTTTTCTACCATTGACATCGAACCGATCTTCGCTGTGGTAACGAAGAAATCGCGTTTTGGAAGGCCTGTTGGGCTAAACTATGCAGCGATGATTTATTCGCTCATCGCTAGAATTACGGAGCGAATTCCGTTTATTAAGGATTTAGTGAAACGGTTAAAATATGACATGATCTTTCGTCTCGACTGTGGGTTTTTAGTTTCAGACTCTATCCCCTCAGAAGCAGCTTATTCTAGAATGATTACTGTTCTTTGTGAATCCGATGTTCTTGAAAATGTGCAAGGAACACTGCTCCATCAAGCCATTTCAGAAGGCTTTGTGGAGGATGACACAGTTGCCATTGATGCCACTCATGTACTAGCCAAAGATGCAGCACCTCCAAAGGAAGAACAGCCAAAATCGGAACCGAAAAAACGTGGACGTAAATCAAAAGAAGAGCGTGAACAATGGCTTATCGAAAAAGCAGAACAGGAAGCCAACCTTCCACTTTATGACAAGAAAATAGAAGAACAACTAGATATTCCTCTGGATGAACTTCGAGCTGAAATTCCTCAAGATCCTCAATGGGGAATCAAGAAAAACAGCCAAGGAAAAAATGTTTTTTGGTATGGCTACAAAGCTCATTTAGCTGTAGGGACAAAGAGTCAGTATATCTTTCAATCTCTTCTATCTTCCGCTAATTTAAATGATGGAAAAGCTGCAATCCCTTTATTAAAAGGACTTCACGAACACGTTTTGTTTCCTTCCATGCGTTATCAAACAATGGATGCAGGTTATGATTTTGAAGCGATTTATACCCAAATTCATCGAATGGGGCATCAATCTGTGATTGCTTATAATAAGCGGAATGAACCCGAACCTATTGGATTTGATAAGCACTTCGCCCCTACATGTGTTCGAGAGCATTCTTACCGTTACGATAGCTTTGATCATCAGTATGAAACATTAAAATATACACGTCCAAAAGAGTGTAAAGACTGTCCGTTAGCGAATGATGGTCTTTGCCAGAAAGTATACAAAGTAAAAATCACAACCAATCTTAGAAGATATACCGCACCAGCCCGTGGATCAAAAACTTGGAAAACCATCTTTAAACGACGTACAGCGGTTGAGCGAGTAAATGCCTATCTTAAAGGTTATTTCCAGCTCAACAATGTTCGTTATCGTACTGGGAAAAGAGCGAAAGTCCATTTTGATCTCGTAACGCTTGTTTACAATGCTTCCAAGTTAGGAGCAGATAGGATTAACCGTAAGTTAAGTAAGCAACAAGCAGCTTAAAAATTTTATAGGAGATAAAATTCTGTAAGTCTGTGTTTCTTTAAAAGCTCGAATTATGAAATTAACTCAATTATATTACTTTTTCCATTCTCTTCTTATGCGGATGATTTTAGTACTTTTGCTGATAGTAATACAGGTAGTGGAGCTCCTAAGTATCCAGGTACAAGCACAACTGTGCAAGTAGGTGATATAATTGGGACAAAAATGTTTTCAGGATGGGATACATATTATGTTGGACATGTTGGTATTGTAGGGCCAGATTATAAAGTCTATGATGTTGTAAAATGGTCTGATGTTACTCAAGTAAATTCAATTAGTAACTTTGTTGACCGGTTCAACAATAATACTGTTGGTGTTTATAGACCAAACACCTCATCAGGAAATCGTTTTTTGCAGGAACTTGGGCTAAAAATAACTTAAATAAAGTAAAAAGCTATTCTATAACTTCTGCAACACATAAAATTGATGTGAATTATTGCTCAAAATTCGTATTTCAGTCATATTATTTTGGTGCAAAATACAAATTTGGTTTAGGGGATAATAATCAAACTTATGTTTCTCCGACCTATATTATTGATAGTAGTAAATTTATTGTAAACGCTAAATTATAATGATGTTATCAAACATAAATTAAGTAAGCGAGTTCTGGAATTTAAACAAGCATTTGACAGTAGTCTAGTGAGAATCAAGAAGTATAAATAAAATATCGTAGTAGTCTTACAAGGTGCGCCAACACTTTGTAAGGATTACTAGGTATTGGGTATACTGAGTAACCAATTAATCACTCTAGCGATACTAGTATTATAATATTGATAGTTTTGTATGTAAATAGAAAAAGGGATAGGTACATTTCTTACTTAGTGAAATGTACCTATCCCTTTTTACCTTTATTGAAAGGTTGATGTGTTAAATTCTAGGTCACAGCGACGCCTCATGAATAGCAACTTAAAATAGCTGTTGTCATCGTATCGGAATAGGATATTATTTTGAGTCTATTGTGTGAGAAACAAAGAGATTTTACCATTTAATGTTAGAGTGTAAATGGTTTGTGAGAAGAGGTACTTACACAATTGGGAGGCTAGTTAAAAAATATTTTAGGAGGATCATTATAAAGCACTGTTGAATGATATTAATAAACTTTGGAGGGAACTTAAACTCATGGTCACAGTGACGACCCGAAATTTGTCGAAGATTGATAGGGAATTAGATTGAGTGAATGATAAACTTAAATAGCAATGATTATTGCAGATTAAGGTAAGCGTCAAATAGGTTCTTTCCAAGGTTAGTTGAATTTGCGTGATTCAAGCAGTAATAATTTATTACGTAGAAGTTCAAAACTGTTTCTACCATACATGATGCGTTTGATAGTTTTTAACTTATTGACACTTCCTTCAGCTAATCCATTATTATAGGGAAGCATAAATGCATTTTTTACTGCATCTATATCCTTTTTTATTCCGTTCAAGAAACTAGTTAATTCACTTAGTTCGAGGCTTTCAGCTTCTGTTATCCATGCCTGTAAGGAATCTTCCTTCCTTGAAAGAAGAATCTCTTTAAAATGCCAAACTAAATGATGCAATTTGCCCAATAAAGGATACTTCTGAACAACGTTCTTTACTTGTTCATGGGTGAGTGCTTTCACTTTTTCTAGCGGCCTATAGAGTAACTTTAATAGCCATTTTCTTTCTATGATTTCAGTAGAACTGATGGCATCATAGTCTTTTAAATCTCTTTGTAGCCTTTTTTCCTTCGCTATGAATTGCCTAATGGCAGCTATAGAACCTGTATATCCCTTTTTACAAAGGGTTGTATAGATGTCTTTATAAGGTGTTCCTTTCGAGCGCAATGAAATGACTTCATTTCTAAATGGAGACAGTTTTCCCGGACGCCGTACACCATATTGACCATGGATAGGGTTGAAGTCGGGAGATAAATAATTTTTTATTGTTTTCTTTGTATGGCCTGTCTTATCTACTATTTTTCTTATACTATATCCCTTTTTCTGTAAGGCCCTTACTTCTTCGACTCTACCCATGATCTTTTGAATAGCTTCCTTATGATCACGGCCACGTCGATCATCTGAATTTTGGGGGATTTCTTCTTCGGTCATTCTAATATATTTTCGAATTGTTTGAAGACTGTATTTCGTTAGAAATCTGATTTCTTGTGCCGTTCGTCCTTGAGAAGCCAAGGACTTAACCAGTAGAATTTTATCACGTTGCGAAGGTTTACTACTCAGTAATTCGTTCATCACCTTCTTTTCCTTTGTCAAAGGAATGGCAATTCGTGCGGATAAAAATTTATAAATGCATTGCGTGATCGCATCCGTCAAGTTTTTCACTAAATGAAATCGATCACTGATGTGCTGGGCTTTTGGATGAGATTCTCGAATAGCAGAAGCATATGTATGAAATCCATCTCTTGAAACATATTTCAAATTTGGAAATTCAGCGAGCCAAGCGACAACGTCATCTTTGTCTCTTGATTGTATTATGTCAATGACTCTACCATTGTATAGGTCGTACCGTAACTTGTTCTCTTTTCAGAGCGAAATCATCAATACAGATTTTGGATATCTAGAAGTGTTACAACCGCTGCATGGTTAGGCTCCTATCCAAAAACTACAACAGGTCAATTAAAACCAGTCTTAGCCAATAAAAAAGCAGCCATATATCCAACCATTCAAAATAAGCACAATAAAAAATATATGCCTAGACCAACAAAGGCTAATATGTCTGTTGTACCTATTAACAAACGAGTAACTTGGGATAGTAGTACACAAAGAAACAAATATATTAAGGCCTATATTGATAAGTATGGTAATCCAAAATGGAATTGGTTTAATTATGATATTCATCATGTTACTCCTAGAGAGTATGGTGGTAAAAATACCTTTAATAACCTCTTTCCATTACCAAGAGAAATTCATCAACAAGTTGTTAATTCTTGGTGGTCTAGCTATTAACATTGGAGGATAAATATGATAATTTAAAAAACGTTAAATACCTTAAAAAGATGCCTAAGTGAAAAAGGGATTACCAATCTTATTGCTGGACAAGGGGAAATTCAAACAGTTAGTTGTTCATTTAACCCTAGATTAGAAAAAGAAAATTTATCTATTTTGGGACGCCACTGTGACCAAGAACTAAGCTCCTAATCTATTACCTTTTTGGGTATCGTATATTTTTCCATCTGCAATCCCACAGATATCTTCCTGTGAGTGTGAACAGGATTTTTCGGTGTATCTCTAGAGTTTGGGACAAGGAACCTGACCCCATGTCCCTATCCCTATATGTGCGGTTTATCCTTATAAGCTTTATAATATGAGAAAGGACGGTGATAAGCATGCTAAAAGAAGAATTACAAAAGAAGTTAGTTGATAAAATCATTCTAGACACAAACCCAGCTTTCGTCATTCTATTTGGTTCATTCGCTAAAGGCACGACATATGATGCAAGTGATATCGATCTTGCTTATTTCAGTGACAAGAAGCTATCATCTTATGAACGTTTTATGCTAGCTTCTGAGCTTGCTGCAATTGCCGGTCGGGAAGTCGATTTAGTCGACATTAAACAAATCGATACAGTATTTACAATGCAGATTTTTGAGCAAGGCAATCCGATTTATATACATGACGAGAACGAATTTACACGCCAAAAAATGCGTGCTTATAGCATGTATGCTACGTTAAGTGAGCAGCGTGCTACAATTATTAGTGCGATCAAAGAAAGAGGGAGCGTATTCGGCAATGAATGATGTTATTTTAAATAAAGCGACGACAATTGAACGTTGTGTTAAACGTATTCATGAAGTGTACGAGGACAATCCTGCAAACTTAACGGACTTTACAAAACAGGATAGTATCATTTTAAATATTCAACGTGCTTGTGAGGCGAGCATCGATTTAGCGATGCATATTATCAGTAAACGCAAGCTTGGAGTACCAAAAGCGAGTCGTGAAGCATTTAAATTGATACTAAATGCTGGATTAATTGAAAAAAGCTTAGCAAATACATTGATGAATATGGTCGGATTCCGAAATATTGCTGTACATGACTACCAGACGTTAGAGCTAGATATATTAGAGGCGATTCTAGAAAAACACATTAATGATTTTATAGTTTTTACGAAAGTGATTTTACAATTGGAGGAGAATCATTAATTCATGGTCACAGTGACTACACCAGAGGATGAGGAGAAATTTGCACTTTCCCCTCTACCATCTCAACCTTGCAAAATGTCTAAATGGAAAACAGCGAAAGTACGGTCCGACTATCACCTCTCTGTCGATTGATATTCCGTTCCAAATGAATATCAATCGACAAGTCAAAGTGAAACATACCTGTGAAACAAGATTTTTCGGGGCGTCACTGTGACCTCAAGAAACAGGATCTATATTCAAGGTGCGATAGTTGAGTAATTAAGATAAAAGGTATACGCAAACATAAACATTTACGTATACCTTTTATCTTTCTTTTGCATGTTTCTCAATCCATTTAGCAACTTCCTGAATATCCATCGGTGGTTTTGTTGCCACCAATTCTACAGTAAAGTCCTCTGCCTCTTTCTGAGGGGCAACGAACTGATAGCTGTTTACCCATAAAAATTGCTTCATTGCAGCAAACGCAGTTCTTTTGTTTGCATTATGGAAAGCATGGTTTTGGGCAATGCTGCTGTATAATGCGGCAGCTTTTAACCAGATGGTAGGATAAGCTTCTTCACCAAAAGCACTTTGTTTTGGCCGGTTGATGGCACTATCCAATAGTGCTGTGTCCTTAACCCCCATTTGCTCTCCAGAACTGTATCTTTTAATTAACATAGCATTGATGAGGATGAGTTCTTTTTGATGTAAATACCTGACCATTTATTTAACGATCCACCAAATTTTTGAGCGTCTGATCGTAGTTTTCGAATAACTCCTGCATACCATCAAGGAAATCCTGGTCAATACCATCTAACGCATCGTAATTCAGTTTCTTTTGTCGTTTAAAGGATACGGTACCATCCTTCTCAAGCTGTAGCTTGATTTCATCGCCCTGTTTCACCTTCAGATGATCAAGCACTTCTTGTGGTAATGTGATACCAAGGCTATTGCCGATACGTACAATTTTACGTTCCACATTAGTCACCGCCATTTTGTTCTCCTCCTTATTATATGCAAGCATCTTACCGTTTATACAATTATTACGTAATACTGTTATAACGTAATAATATACTAATTGAAAGTACATGTATAGTGAGTTGTTTTAAGTAAACATAAACGTGTACCTTTATTTGTTTGGTGCACTTCATCTAATTAGCGTAAGAACCATTTCTACTTGACGGTTACAATTGTCTACTTTTTAAATCTTGGTTCGCCATTGGAAAAGGAAAAACGCCAACACCCCCCAATATCCAACTACTACTTCAATTTATCATTCACACAATCTTATTCTCTATCAATCTTCAACATATTTCGGGGCGTCCCTGTGCAGCGAGCCCCTATTAGTACACATGTATAAATTCGGGGAAAAGTAACCATACCTTTATTTAGAGCATTTTTTGGTTCGGCGCTTATCTTCTTTTTTTGATTCTTTAATTTGAATTAATAAGCTTTTAAAATAAACAGCAGTTTCTCTGATTTTTCTAGTACGATTTGAATATACAAGGTAGTATATAAAAAAATTGTAAATAATAAAATGAAATAATTTTCGGTCCCACTTGAATATATTGCCCAAACCAAGCAGCAAGCAACACCATTAAAAATCAACAACCAACCACCCTTACACCATTCAGTTGCTATTTCAGTTCATCACACTCACACAATCTAACTCTCTATCAATCTTCGACAAATTCCGAGGCGTCCCTGTGACCAAGAATCTATCCCCCTCCCATGAAACATAATTTTTTATGGCATCTCTGTTTCCATAAATTTGTTATAATTATAAACAGTCAGTCATTTCAGAATTCTACAGTAATTCCGCGTTTTCGTGATAAATATTCATATACTAGCAATAGGAATGGAGGTTTAATGAGAATGAGCATTTTCATCGTAACGGTTGTAGGTGTACTAGGCATTGCTGGCTTTCTTGCTTATAATGCATTTTTTCACTATAGTGAAAAGATGGAAAAGGATAAGTCAAAGGACTAATTAATATAAAAGTCCAAAATCACTTGTTTTAGTTCTGCTTATATTTTCAATGAATCACAAGCTAAATAGAATTCCGTCATCTTAAATTTAAACCTCTCCATTTTTTGCTTTCAAAAAGTCGATAGCTTGTTCTATCGACTTTATAAACTTGAAGTTTTATAACTGCTTTCTGTATAACATCTTGTTCTTCTAAATGAGTTCATGAGCGTGTTAAAAAGGAAACATGATACAAAAGGTTTTAATATTCTTATAATTAACTTGCCCTTCCGCAAAGGGCACCAAGATTATTCATATCTACTAAATAAGATACCAATAATTTTTTTCTCAAGGGGGATTTGATTATGCTAGAAAATTATAGCTATATAAACGAACCATTATATCCAGAAGTTGAATTAAATGAATGGGAAGTTGAACTTTTTAATACGAGTTATGTAAGAAGATTAAAGCAATTATCCCATTTTGGGGCAGGCTCGCTGATATCACCTGTAGTCCATTCTAGGTATGAACATACGATAGGTGTTTGGAAATTGACAGCTTCCTTTTTTCCTAATGATAACTTAGCTAGAGCTGCTGCTATTTTACACGACATTGGCCATTTACCTTTCTCCCATTCAGTTGAAAGAACGTTAGGATTTAATCATCATGAACTGACTGAAAAATACGTGAAAGATTGGGAAATAGAAAGTATATTGAATAAGATTAATCTTACTTCTTTAGAAGTGATACACTTTTTAAACTCACAAAATCAACTCACAGGAACGGATGAGATAATAGGGCTGGATCACTTAGACAGTTTTTTTAGGGATACTTATATGAATGGAGGAATAGATAGACTCCCCAAAGATGTATTGAGTTCTATTAATTGTTCCAAAAAAGGAGTAATAGCTGATTATGAAACAGCTCTTTACATAATGGAATTGGCCTTAATGGATCATGAATTATTTCTATCTCCCCTTTTATTAGCTGCTGATCGAATACTTGCAGAAGCAATAAGTCTACATTTTGAGGGTACCGTTGATTCTGCTATTGCTTTTTTAACTGATTATGAGTTACTAAACATCTTGAACCATTCGAATAATCTTATTGTAAAAGAATTAATGAATCTATTAATACATTTTCCTGGAAAAATTAATATTCAATCATCCATTACTGGCAATGGGATTAGCTTCGGGGTGAGAAAAGTCTACAATAAAACGCCTATGGTGACTGATGGGAAAAAATTGAATGAAGATGTGAAAGGAAAAGAATTACTGGCGAAAATAGGCGAGCTTAAGAAAGAGTATGAATTGATTATTGAAAGATAAAAGCACTATGGCACTTCTGAGTCATTAATATGATTCAGATTGAATTGAATGTTAACTTTTTATTTAGCAGAACAATGAAGATAAGGGTATAAAGATTTATTTAAGGAACCTAGAATGGGTATGAACAAGAAAATACAGTTAGAATTAGGGTCTTTCTTTTTCCATGAATCAATTTTTTAGCGGCTTATAACTACAGTACTTTTCCCGTTTCTGCGTCCATGTCCCTTCATAATAATCTAGTAAAAATAATTAATATTCATAAAACAAGTACTGTGGAATGCTTCCTTATAATATTGATAGCTACTCCAAGGATAGTATTCTGCCAGCTTAACCATTCTATAAAATGATTAACAGGAAAGGAGGATTTATGCAATTCATTATAGCGAACGCCATTTATTTCCTACTATGTATCTCTGTCTTTATTCTTCAGAAGGAAAAAAATCCAATTCTTTTTATGAAGCTAACATTCCTATACATTATTACATTTGTTTCATTTAAAACAGATTCTATTACTATACCAATAGGAATAATACTGGGAGTAATCTTTTTATTCCTAGTAAAGAAAGAGAAAAAAATAATGCTTCTAACAGTAATTTTTGGGATGCTAACGAACACCGTGCTTCATTTTTTTATTCCCCCCATTCCGATAGACTATATCACTGAATCTAGGGAAGTTTATGAATTGGTGGAGAAGTTTAATGATGTAGAGTATGTTAAAACATTCTTAGAAACAGACACAATACAATTAGATATTAAAGAATTTGTAGATAGAGATTTTGATATTCCCTATTTCATGCTCGTTTCTTATATCCTTATAGATACTGATAATGCAGTTAATGGAAGAGAAGAACTTATGTCATCTCCCCATGAGAGGCATATATTAGGAACAAAAATAAAAAACGACGGAACATACAGAAGAAATATATTTGAATTATCATGGAATAGATTATATCGGTCTCTTTGAATACGAAAAAGAGGAACCCTATTTAAAAGTAGTAGTTAGAGGTAATATGAAGCATAGATTAGTAGAGTAGATGACGCAATATTTTAAGGGCGCTAATTCAAGAAGGATTAGCGCCTAATCGATTAACTTTTTATATCGTTTATTTTTCCATCGGCAATCCCACAGATATCTTCCTGTGACTGTGAAACAGGATTTTTCGGTGTATCTCTAGAGTTGGGACAAGGAACCTGACCCCCATGTCCCTGCTAACGGTACTTTCTTGAAACCACGAACTCCGTAATGGGAAGTGTTACAAACGCAAGTCCGATAACAATCACAAGTGGAAGATTTTTTATATCATTCATTGCCGTTACTTGCTCAGTTAAAATTAATACAAGCACCATTAATACAAGTAACAGATAATAACTAATTTTTGAACTTAATAGTGTAATATGTTTTTCTAATTCATCTTTTTTCCCTTCATGTTTCCCTTCCATTTCTCCCCAAGTCAAGGAATGGAATAAAAATCCAATCCCTAAAAACAAATAAAAGATTGTTGTTGCGTTAATTTCATCTTTTGCAATCCATTCATAAATACCAAACCCACCGATAGAAGTAATTAAAACTAGAGAACAAATTAAACTAACCTTTTTTACAGTTGTCACTTTTCTTCATTCCTTTCGTATTTAAAAATAAATAATGCTTCAAGAGGAATACCTAAAACATTAGACAAAGTAAATGCCAGCTGTAAACTAGGGTCGTACTTTTTATTCTCAATGGCATTAATGGTTTGTCTTGAAACACTACATCTTTTAGCAAGTTCTTCTTGAGACAAACCCTTCATCTTCCTTTGAAATTGAATATTATTTTCCAAGATATCACCCACAAATATGTAAAGAACGTTTGACATTATAATAACATTAATTGGAATAAAGTCAAACATGTTTTACAAATCACCTATTAAAAAGCAGGATTAACCCTGCATTATTTAATACCAATAGAATCTCATTAATTCCAGACAAACACTTTCGAATTGAACAAGAATAATCATACATAATACCATATTGAAACTATTTTTGTGTGGTAGCTGACACCTAAAAACGCTATAATAAATTAGTAGAAACTTACAAAGGAGGTGAAGATTTGAAAAAAAAATTATCTTTGATTATCGTAATTGCAATCATCCTATTAATGGCTTTCACTAATCCTACAAAAGCAGAGTATGTTGACTGGGCTTCGAATAAATTGAATGAGGCAGTTGGAGAGGACAATACTTTAGCAAGCATAGGAATTGAACTATTTGGCAATAGTGTTATTTCTAGTACGACAAATAAAAAAAGCTTTCTCATTGGTTCTCTATTCACTACTACCTATGAAGAACAGGAAGTAAAGGTGATCGGAATATTCGGTAACTTTATACCAATTTCCAATAGCTTTGACTCATTATAATTTTTGGGGAAAATACATAAAAATATGGAGCATAATTTGCTCCATATTTTAAAATTTCATTCATTTTATTGACTCAGTTTTCAATATTTCTGTTGGCTCTATTCTATCTTCCAACAAATTATTCTCTACTTCCCTTATTGTTTCTCCATTTGGTTCTTCCAATAACACAGTTTCTTCTATCCCATTCATCGACCTATGCTGTTTTTCACTACCCTTGATTGTCGTCTCTTTGCTGCTACTTTCAACTTGAATGTCCTCTATGATTATTGTTTCATCAACAGCCTGTAATGGTACTTCTGTACCAGTGTTAGCTTCATAAATAGGATCATGTAATACAGCCTGATCTTCTGCAACTGGCATATCATGAGATTTATTTAGTATATTTTCCTTATTACTACTATCCTCATTTTCTCTCATTAACTTTGACTTCTTCATATTTTTACTGATACCATTATTCCATCGTTTTGATTTATTTTTTTCTGTATCAAATTTCATCGTCTTGGTACTATTCATATCCATTGTTTCTATAGGAATGTTAGCTTCATATTCATATACCGTTTCATCTGCAGCAGTTTTTTTAAATAAATGAAGAAATAGTAGAATAATAGATACTATACTTCCGATTATGCCTATTATAACCATAATTATCCCTTTTGATATCAATGAGCCTCCTCCTATTCAATCCAATTTTTATCCTTCAATTCATTAATCAAATTAACTAACGGCTTCATTTCTGGAGTTGCTTCACCTTCAGGACTATATTTCAAAGCTAGATTATAATTTTCAACTACTTTACTAAAGTCTCGTTCGTCTTCTTCTTTTATATTTTCCATATTTGCATAAAGCAAAGCAAGTTGAGAATAACAAGTATATTCAGTAGGATATTTTTCCTTCATTAACAGTAAAGTTTTCTCGCTATCTTCTAATCTATTCATAGTCTGATAAATAATAGCAATATTTCTGTATAAATATGGACGTTCGTACCCGTTGTCTAACAATTGAGTAAACCTTTGAATCGATTTTTCAAAAAAGGAAGTATTATTATTTTCATATAGTGCTTTTTCATAATATGCTTCTGCAAGCATTTCAATGATTAAGAGATCATTGTTACCTTCTGATTTATCTAGTCCACTCTCTAAAGTTTTTATCCTTTTATCAATTGCTGTATCTTTTAGTAGCTCTTTATTATTTTTATATAGTTTAGCAATTTCTAGTGTGCTTTTTGTTTTTATATATGGATCATTACCTTCTTCCAACACTTTTTCAAAGGCATGTAGTGCATCTTCCACCTTTCCTTCTGCACCTGAAATTTCACCGGTTAGATACCATGTCACTTCCTCATCTAAGTTCAACTTCTCCATCTTTTCCAAAATATCCATTGCTTGTGCTGGTTGTCCATTTTTCGCTAATGAAACAGCTAAATCCCTTTGATACAAAGTATATTCTGGAGAAAGTGTACTAGCTTTTTGCAAATACTCAATTGCTTTATCAAAATCTTCGGTTTCAAAATAAGCGGAACCAATATAATAATATATTTCCGATTCTATGCTCTTATCTTCTTTTATTAATGGTAAGATTTTCTGAGCATAGTTAATCGAATCACTATATTTTCCTTGAACATATAGATTCTTTACTAACCCTTTATAAGCATCTGATTCTTCAGGAAGTTTTTCTATGGCTTTTTTAAAAGCTTTCTCTGCTTCTGCAAATTGATATGCATCAATTGCTTTATTTCCTTCTTTTATCATAACGTTGTATTCGTCAAATTGAGATGCCTTTATTTCTGAGAATCCTCCAAAAGTAAGCAGAACAAAAAAGCAGAGGCTACTTACTAAACTTAATGATATAAATAATCTTTTTCTTCTTTCTAATTTATAGGCTGAAGACAATTTGTCGATATTGTTTAAATCAGATAATAATTCTTTTGCTGATTGATATCTATCATTAGGATTGGGACGAAGTGTCTTAATTAATATTTCCTCTAATCCCTCTGAAAAGGAAGGATTAATTTGTCTAATAGGCTTAAATTCAAATATATCCGCAGGACCTAATCCTGTAACTAGATGATATAGGGTTACACCTAGACTATAAATATCTGATCGTTCATCCGTTTGTGCTTTTCCTCTTTGTTCTGGGGCAGCATAACCATCTGTACCTAGTTTTTGTGTATCTGTACTAGACTCCTCTTTATATTCTCGAGCAATCCCAAAGTCAATTACTTTAATCGAACCATCTGGCACTCTCATTAAGTTAGATGGTTTCATATCTCGATAGATAATTGGATTCGGTCTATATTCATGTAAGTATATATAAACTTCACAAATTTGCTTTGCCCATTCAACTACATCTCTTTCAGGAATTCTGCCAAGTGCTTTTAATTCTTTATCTAAAGAAACACCTTCCACATAATCTAAGACAATATATAAATAATGCTCATTCTCAATGATGTCAAATATCCGAGGCAGGGATGGATGGTTTAGTTTTTTCATAATATTTGGCTCGGCCAACAAATCAATAGATTGATTCAAATTTTTATTGACCTGCTTGATTGCCCATAATGTACCAAGTTTTATATTTTGAGCCTTATAGACTGTTCCCATTCCACCTTTTCCCAGTATGCTCAAAATAGAATATTTTCCGTCAAATGTTTGTCCGACCTCTAAATTCATATCCTCAACTCCAGACTTACATCACTTGTACTGCAATTAACGTTACATTATCATTACTATTATTCTTTAATGCTTTTTGAACAGACTGATAACATAATTCATTAAAGTCATCAGTAGTATTTGTAAAAATATCTAGTAAAGTATCTTCAGAAATAAAATTATATAAACCATCCGTACATATAATATATATATCTTTTGGCAAAGCTTTTTTTGTTTGCATAAAAGGTATTATTTGGTCCCTAGCACCAATAGCACGTGTTAATACATGCTTAAATTTATGATTATCTAATTCTTCCGCATTAATTTTGTTTTCCATAAATTCCATCCAAGCAACTGTATGAATTTCAGAAACACAGGAAATTTTCTTATCTCTTATTCTTAATATTTTTGTATCTCCTACATTACTAATAATGATTTTTCCAGAAAATATATGAAGGAGAGCTAAGGTTGTTGCCATAACAGCATTCCGCTTTTTTCCTTCCTCATATACATAACTATTAATTTGTTCGTATTTTTTCTTCATTAATAATGAGACATATTCAGGGGAATTGTCCGTATTAGAATCCAATTCCCTTTTTATGGCATCTACTGTTAACTTACTAGCTTGTTTTCCAAATTGATGTCCTCCAGCCCCATCAGCAACCGCAAAGGAAGCCACATTTTGATTAATATGAATTAAATACGAGTCCTGATTTTCTATACGAATCCCTCTATTGGTACAAAACCCAAATTTAACAAAAGGATTTAGTACTTCTGTTTCTTCTAAGGAATGATTAGGCACGTATCTTACCTCCATTATTTGATTACTAGTTGTGTTTTTCCAAGCTGAAATGGCTTTTGTAGAGCTATTTCTTTTTGTCCCTTTAAGGCTATATTGTCAATAAATGTACCATTTTTACTGTTTAAATCGACTAGGAAATATTTATCTGACTTTTTATAGATTAGGGCATGGATTCTTCCAATAAAGTTATCACTTGTTATTGTTAGATCACTATTTTCCGGATCTCTTCCAATAACAATTACCTCCTCTTCATTCCATTTATACAATTCTAAGTCATCAGCTTTTTTATATTCTATTGTGCGAATTACTTTTTTATCTATATAATTCGGCACTTCAGCCAATATCATTGTTTCATCTACAGAATATTGTTCCTTTAATTGAGCTTTTTCTTGAGTAGTGAAATTAGAAATCCCTCCTAATACTTCTGTTTTATCATTCATGCCTTCATTTAAGTTCTCGTTTTGCATTTTCCATTCAGGTTTTTGTTCCTTCTTTGAACCTAGTACTTCTGTTTTAGAATACTCATCCGCCACGTTTTCCTGTACCATTTGTTTATAAACAGGAGAGGAATTAGATGCCTTAGTGGTATCTACTTTAATGACATCATTTCGCTTTTTATTTTTTGTAATAATAATAAATAACATAATATTGATGAGAACTATTGCACCAACAATTATATAAATAATCTCCATACCCATTTCATTTACCTCCTAGGCTTTTTTCTTTTCTTTTAATAGGATTAAGCACAATAATATAGAAATAATGGAAATACCCAGGAGAATCCCCCAGTTTTGATATAGCAATGCTAAACTGTGATCATAGTAGTCTGGTAAGTCCCTTGGCGGAACAGCTACTTTCGTCTCTATTTCCATCGGTACACCATTTAAATCAAAAGAGATACTCAATGCTCTTGCTGCCCACTTACTAAGAATGAAGTTAGAGAAAAATTCAGTAATTCCTTTTAATTCAAATACTAAACCGTTAAATATTAGTTGAGGAATAAGAATAATTGGAGCAAGCCCCATTGCACGATCTGAATTTGCAACAATACAAGAAATGACTAAACCAAAAGCGCTCGAAGCAACTACAGTTAGGAAAAAAGTGATGATGACTTCAAGCACTAAGCTTCCAATCAAATCAGTAGATGGAAAATCAGTAACCAATTTAAGAATAAGAACAAATAAAATGGACTGAATGAAGCCCAATACACCCAATACAGTCATCTTAGATAAAATATATGGCGCTAATTTTAAATTGACTGTCCTTTCTCTTAGAAAAATAACCTTTTCTTTGGTAATTTCTTGAATAGAATTTAAAAGACCTACCCACACAGCCGAAGATGCAGCAGTAAAAATTATTTGTTTCGAAGACTCATAAAAGAAAAAAGAATCTCGTTCACTAACTTGTCCTAGAAGGAGCGCTATGATAGGTGCTTGAATAATCAAAAATAAGAACCGCTGTCTATCAATTAAAGTAAGTTTCATGTATCTGGAACAAAGAATGCCAAATTGTTTCACAGAACTCCTACTAGGTCCCTTTTCTTTGGTATGTTTTGTCACCTTTTTTCCTTTTAAAGATTGATAATAGGAATAATGCTGCGATTTCACAAATTTATCCTGCCAGAATTCTGATTCATTATTAATCAAATCATATATATCTGTATAGTCAGTTACATTAAAAAACTCCTGTGCCCCACTTGGCGGTCCAAAATAACAAAGTCTTCCACCATATCCTAGAAAAACAACCTTATCACACAGATGTAAATTTGCTGTAGCATGCGTAATCAGAATAACAGTTTTCCCCATATTAGAAAGCTTTCGAAGTAATCGCATCATATTCCGTTCCATTCCTGGATCTAACCCAGAAGTTGGTTCATCTAGGAAAAATAACTTTGGATCTGCTAATAGTTCTACAGCTATACTCGCTCTTTTTCTTTGCCCACCACTTAGTTGGCTAATAACTAACTCTTCTCTGCCTGTCAATTCGACATCTGCTATTACTTCCTTTACCTTTTGCTCAATTTCCTGGTCATTAGAATCCTCGGGCATTCTTAATTTAGCTGCATATGTTAACATTTGATGTACTGTAAGAGAATCATAAACAATATCCTGTTGAGGGACGTATCCCATTATATTTTTATATGCATTAAAATTCGCATAAAAATCATCCCCATTAACAAGAACTGTTCCCTCCGTTGCTGGCCGGAATCCATTGATTGTATCCATAAAAGTTGATTTTCCAGCACCACTTCCACCAATTAAAGCAACTAGTTCACCTGGTTTAATGCTTATACTAATATGATCAAGTATCTTTTTCTCTTTTTTTTCACTAAAAAAGCCCGCATTTGAATCTTTTACAACCTTGCTAATATCGATTGCATCCAATTGTAATCCTTGAACATTCGAATTATAGATTATTTTATTTTGTTGAACGACAAACTTTGTTTGGCCAATATAAATAGTATCCATAACATTTAGTTTTGTGGCACTTTTCACTTGTTTTCCATTTACAAATGTACCATTCGTACTATTTAGATCCTTAATATACCATTCGTTCTTCTCTTGGTAGATTTCAGCATGCATTCTTGAAACTAGACTATGAGAAATCGTAATATCATTTGTACTTTCTCTACCTATGATGATATTCTTTTTATCTTTTAAAAATATATTATTCCATTTTTCTACACTATCCGTCTTTAATTCTGTATATAAAATTAAAATTCCCTGGTTATGAGGATCATCCGGATTATCAATACGTATTTGCATATCCTTTTCAAGCTTTTTTTCTTTCACTTTTTCTTTATCTATTAAAATCCCATTTGTACTGTTTAAATCCCTAATTTCACAAACCCCATCTTGAACCGAAATTTCTGCATGTTGGGAGGAGACAATAGTAGAGTTTACGATAATATCATTTTTAGCGGAGCGTCCAATCAAAATCTTTTTTTGGCTATTCAAATCAAATTCATACGTACTTACCAATTCATCATTTATATAAATATTTAAGATACCTTTATTGGCTGAAACTGAACTAGACATAAAAACTCCCTTTTAGTTTTTTATATGGAAAAGAACGTGAGAATAATTTCTATTCTCACGGTTATCCTATTCTTATTTTCTTTTTGAATGTAAAAACATATAAAACAGGATGATAGATTGAAGGATTACGATCCCAAATAATATATATACTAAAATATTATTTGTAGATGATTCCCCGTTATTTTCTTCTGAAGATTTTTCTTCATCAGCTAAAGTAAAATCCTTTTTATCAAGTGTTTCGTAGACAGCCTCAACAGGTGTATAATCTTTAATATTATTTCCCGATAAATATAGATTTTCTAATTCGGATAAATCCTCCAGCGCTTCGATTTCCTTAATATTATTGTTCTTTAGTTGTAGTGTCTTTAATTTTGTTAAGGCTCTAAGGCTATCTAACTCTTTTACCTTCCCATCATTTATTTCCACTACTTCTAATTCAGATAAAGCTCCAATTGGTTTAATTAATACAATCGGATTTTCCGAAGCACCAAGTACTTTTAATTTTGTTGCATTTGTTAATGCATTTAAATCAGCGATATCATTATCCTCAATATGTAAAACTTCTAAATTCACTAATTGTTGAATTGGAGATAAATCCTCTATATTATTGTGAGAGATATCAAGATTCATTAAGTTAATGAGATCCTTTAATCCATTGATAACTTCAATCTGATTATCACTTATTTTCAGTACTTTTAATTTTTTTAATGATTTTAAATCTTCTATTTTTTCAATTTGGTTATCGCTTAAGAATAGACGCTCTAGTTTGTCTAAATCCTTTAACGACTCAATATTTTTCACTTCATTGTTCGATAAATATAGAATCTTTAAATTATCCAGCTCTTTTAATGGCGTTAGATTCGAAATATTATTATCTCCTAGTCTTAATTCCTCTAAGTTCTGAATCTCTTCAATACCTTCTAATGTTGTAATATTGTTATTGGTTGCATCTAGTTCCGTTAAATCTTTCACATCACTTTTAAGAATGTCACCACTTGGTTTATCTATCTCACTTCTTACTGCTGATTCTAAATTTTTATCTTTAAATGTGACTGTATCTTCTGCAGCTAGAATAGTTGTCCTTGTGAAGAATAGTGTGATAAGTAAAATTATCATACTAGCCATTATCTTTTTATGCATTCTTTTAAACTCCTTGTATTTAATAATTAGAATAAAGAGTATCGCAAAAGTATCATACCTTTGCGACACCCCATTTACTATATTTGTGATTATTCCATAGACTGAGAACTTATTTGATTTATAGTCGTGAGAATACCATTATTAATTTCAAATACATTCCAATATTCCCCTTCACCGCTAGTTGGAATATTAAATACCTTAATAAGGTTTCCGTCTTTGTAAAGTTCTACCTTTGCTCCACTTTTAACTAAAGGTGCGTCTAGAGAATAATTGTTTACAAAAAATCTATATACACCATCTACTTGTTTAAATGAGGTGATTGTTTCAGGACCATATCCATTTACATCATCCACATCTAGTTCCGCATATTTAACACCATTCTCTTCATAAATTTCATTATTATAAAAAATATGGAAGCGTTCGGTCGAATTTAATTTTGGTCCAGTTAAATGTGCATCTAAGTCACTCGGCAAGTCATTCCAAGATAATACAACCACAAAATCACTTATCTCTGTTTCAAAAGGCATAATGGATTCATTCTTCTTGACGACTGTTCCTGTTTCCACAACAACATTGATAAATTTAGTTGTATATTCATTTAAAGATATCTCCATCGTATATTCACCTGGAAAAATATTTGCAAACGAATAATTACCGTCATTATTTGTTTTGGTAACTAGAATTGGATTACTCGAATGATTATCAAGTCCAGTTCTTAATTTAACATTTACCTCTGGAACTTCTTTTCCAGTTTTTGCATTACTAATCATGCCTATAATACTACCGTACTGTACAAAAACGGCCTTTATATGTTTATTGCTATTCATCTTAACACTTAGCTTTGTAGATTGACCTGCATTCACTCCATCTACTTCCCAATGATCAAATCCCCACCCGTCCGCAGCATTGGCAGTAAGTTCCACAAGGGAATCTTGTTCATATTTATTATTGCTAACCGCTTTTCCAATACTTCCTTGGCCAGCAACAGATGTTTCCAATGTATAATACTTAGGTTCTTTTGGAGTTTCGTTATCAACCGGTATTATTACTGGTTCTTCTTTTGGTTCGTCCTCTTGTGGTTCATCTTCTTTTGGTTCATCTTCTGGTTGCTTTTCTTCTATTTCAACAAATACTGCTTTAATTTGCTTAGAACCATTCATTTTCACTTTAGTATCACGTTGATTACCAGAAATGGATCCTTCCCAATGATCAAATTCCCACCCCGCAGCTGGCGTTGCAGTAATTTCAACAGTTGTCCCTTCTTTAATGCTAGTACTATCGGAGGAAGTCTTAATTGTTCCCTCGCCTTTTTTCGTTAAGTTCAATGTATAATATTTAGGTTTCTGTTTAAATTTAGCTTTAATGGACTTATCATTATCCATCACAATGGAAACTTCAGCAGAATTCGTTTTAATCGTTGAATCCCATCCTACGAATTCCCATCCTTCATCAGCGACTGCTTTTAGAAGAACCGAGTCTCCTTCTTTAAAAGTAGTTCCAGTAGGACTACTTATAATAGAACCTTGTCCCTCTACCAGCTTTGTAAGGGTATAGTTGTTGTCTTCTACTTGGAGCTTTATCTTAAATTCTTTTCCATCAATTTTAGCTATAATAGTAGATTCACCATTTTCATTTGAAACAAAGGTATTCTCCGCTCCACTTGCTTTGGCAAGTGTTCCGGTGCCCTCTTCTATGTACCACACTGGATTTATAGCCATTTCTTTGCCATCAGCATCTTTTCCTATTGCTTTTAATCCAATTTCTTGTCCAATTGTTGTTTTATTTTTGGTTGCAATCACTTCTAAACTCTCAAGAACATGTTCTTGGATAGAAATAGCAACTGTTTTCTTGATAGAACCAATTTGTGCAGTTACAGTCTCCTGTCCAGCTTTTTTAGCAAGAAGTGTATTTACATCACTTTCTTTTTCTGATAGTTCCGCCAATTCATCTTTACCTAAAGACCACTTTGCGTGAACTACAATACTTTGTTCAACCTTTACATCCTCAGTATTTTGAACGGAATCGCCATTTTTTGAAGTTTCTTCCGTTGAATTAGCATCAGTAGTTATATTCTCTACCTCATCCTTTTCAACTGTTTCCTCTGAAGTATCTTTCGTAGAGTCAGTAGTATCATTACTTGCAGGCTGATTATCACTTTCTTCATTCGATTCATTAGCATTCTGTTCTTTTTCTTTTTCTTGTTCTTTTTCTTTAGAAGAATTATCATTTTGCTTTGTATATAATACTTTTAATTCAGCGGTTTTTCCTATTTGTACCTTGTCTCTATCAGAAACTAGAATTAAATCTTCATCTATTTCTTTTAATTGTTCCTTAATCTTGCTATCATTAGTCACTCCAAATCCCTCATCTAGAGATTCAATCGCTCCTAATATATCTTCTTGCATTAGTTTTACATCGCTTAACTCCAAGTAGAGACTAGCAGATTTAGGAACAATTTTAATTCCCGCTACCAATACTTCTACTGCCTTAACATGCTTTTCTAATGCCACATAAGATTTTGCTATACCAATACGAGCTTCTGTGTTCTTGGGATCGATATCCAACACTTGTTCATATGCTATAATTGCTTCTTCATATTTTTGCTCTTCATAAAACTTATTACCAATTTTCAACTGTTCATCAATTGTTCTAGCATTAACAACTTGTACAGTAAAATAAGTACCTAAAGATATTATTAATAATAATAAAGCCAGTACAAGTATAGTAATCTTTTTCTTGTTCCTTACATTTTCGGTCCTATTCAACTTTTAAATATCCCCCTCTTCCTAAAATAGGTCTAATCAACCAGCAAAAATTTGATAAACATTCCAAAAGAATCATTTTATTAGTTAATTTTCCCATATTAATACTACCATAATTTATCAATTCAAAAAACAAAATTTTAATTATTATCTACTTCCTTCCATTTTTATAAGGATACTTTCTCTCTGTGGCAAATTAAGATGGGAATCATAAAACCTCTCTATATAGGGTATCTAGCACCTATTATTTAATAAAAATATCAATAAGAAAGCCTGATTGAGGAAATACGAGGAAATACTATTTGTGAAATTCAGTGTTATAGTAATTGGCGAAACGTTTATTGATCAGTGCCATTTAAAACGGGTACTTTGAACTAATTGTAAATGGAAGTGATTATACATGAGGCAATAAGAGGAGATTTCAAAGGGGTACTTTCCATAGAGTTGTGTTAGGATAGGAAGAAAGGCTTGAAAATCTGATATTCTGAAACAGGTTGTTACGTTGATTTTCCTTGGAAATAATGTCATAAAAAGGCTCTGGTATATGCACTATTTTCTTAAAGGCATTATGTCTCACTCGAAATCTTCATTTAAGTATCCTACGCCCAACATCTTAAGGTCATCACAATCTACCACTCCAATATTCTACAGAACAATCAATTTTCCTACCAAAATAAAAAAAGAAAACACCATAATTGCTGTACTTCTTCTTTAACAAATTCCAACTGAAATCACAACAAAGTCCCCTCTGAAACAAGATTATTCGAGGCGTCGCTGTGACCAAGAGTTTACGTAATCTGTTGGAGTTTACTATCCATGGGAAACGAATTGGCGCTATGTGATACATTTATTGGAGAAGATTAGTAAAAAATATGACAAGCGTGGTAAAATCACCTTGCCGTAATCCTTCCACAAAGAAATCTTTCTATGATTATCCCCCCTTTCCTAAACCGAAAAAAACACCTCCAATATCCAACTACTATTTCAGTTTATCACTCCTCATTCTAATTTTCTATCAATCTTCGACATATTTCGGGTCGTCCCTGTGACCAAGAAGACTACAGTACTTTTCCCGTTTCTGTGTCAATGATCCTTCATAATAATCTAGTAAAAAATTCACATTCATAAAACAAGGTACTGTAGAATGCTTATCCTTATAATATTGATAGCTACTCCAAGGATAGTATTCTGCCAGCTTAACCATCCTCGCCTCAACTGGGTTAAGGTGTATATAACGGCTAACTTTTAACATTCCTTCTTTGTCGTCAATTCTTTTGTCATAAAATCGTTTTTCAAAGACATGGCCTGTTAAACGGTATTTGGTGTTATAGTAATTGGCATAACGTTTATTGATTAGTGCCATTAGCTTTGAAATGGGTACTTCCCTAGAACGTAATTGTAAATGGAAATGATTGTTCATAAGGCAATAGGAGGCGATTTCAAAGGGGTACTTTTCGTAGAGTTGTGTTAGGATATGAAGAAATGCTTGAAAATCACTGGCATTCCGAAACAAAGGGTCACGTCGATTTCCTCTGGAAACAATATGATAAAATCGCTCTGGTGTATACACTCGTTTCTTATAGGGCATTATTTCTCCCTCGCAATCGTCGTTTGTTTATTCTGCCCCCAGCGTCTTAAGGTCATCGCTTCCCAAATGGCTTGATCAGCTATTCTTTCTTCCCCTGCTAAATCAGAAATGGTCCTTGCGAGTCTGATAATTTTTATCTGAACACGGTTGCTCCAGTTTTGCTTAGAAGAAATTTGGGTGAGTGTCTTTTTCTGTTCTGTTGTCAAGGCACTCGTTTCCACCAAAATGTCAAACGGAACCTTCGCATTGGATACTTCTTGTTGATACCGTTCATACTGGCGCACGCGCGCTTTTTCCACTCTTTTACGAATATCATTAGAAGATTCTTGCGTCGTGGAGGACCGGTTAACATTAACTGACTGTAAGGATAAAAGGATGTCCATTCGGTCATAGATAGGACCGGACAACCGATTTCGGTAGGCTTGAATTTGCTTTTGGGAACAGGTGCAATAATGATGAAGAGAACCGAGGTATCCACATGGACAAGGGTTCATAGCACCTATTAGGATAAAAGAAGCTGGATACGTCACTGTAGAATGCGCTCTGCTAATGGTTACTTCACCTGTTTCGAGTGGTTGACGGAGCATATCAAGCGTTTTTTTGGAGAATTCTGCAATCTCATCGAGAAAAAGAATCCCATGGTGAGCCATCGAAATTTCACCTGGTCGCGGGTTCGATCCACCACCAATAATGGCGACAGCAGAAGCAGAATGGTGGGGATGTCTGAAAGGAACAGATGGAACATGGATGCGTTTTTCACGAGCAAGCTGATACAAACTCATCACTTCGAGTTGTGCTTGATTTGTTAATGAAGGTAGGATGGAAGGAAAAGATTCAGCTAACAAGCTCTTTCCACAACCAGGAGGACCATTCATCAGCAAATTATGCTCACCAGCTGCAGCAATTTCTAATGCTCTTTTTGCTTTCTCATGTCCAATCACATGACAGAAGTCCTTTTGATGTGTGGCAATCTCTGGTGTTAGATGATTCTCTGAGGAAAAAGAAGGTTGAGACAGCATGCTTTCTTGCCCTTCCAAATGCTGAACGACTTCCTCGATATGAGACACAACTATACATTCAATATCCTGTAGCATATGGAGTGGCAGCACCGAATCATAAGGTAAATACACTCGTTTGATCCCAAGTCCCCTTGCCGCAATAACTGCAGGTAGTATCCCTTCTCCACTCACAACCGAACCATCAAGGGATAATGCCCCAATGAACGCCGTATCTGTGGGAATCTCACGCTTCACCTCCCCCAGTTCCTTCAAAGCAGCAATTGCGATAGCCAGATCAAATAGCGAACCATTTTTCTTTTGATCAGGCGGAGATAGATTCACAACTACCTTCTTATCCGTCACATCCAAATCAAAATGAGCAATCGACGCCAACACCCTCTCTCGAGACTCCTTAACAGAAGCATCAGGCAACCCAACAATCACCATAGATTCCGTGTCCTGCGATATCCGCACCTCCACCTGAACACGGTAGCCCTCTAATCCTTTCAAACCAATACTTGAAACCTTTACGGTCATACAAAACCCTCCAAACTATTTCGTTTTATAGTCGATGAATGAAAATAATTGAGAAAGAAACAATTCAAGAAAGAATAAAATAGGAAGATAAATCAATCGAGGTTAAAATAGAAGGAATTCTTTTTAGAACAAGAACAACTAACAGAGGGAAAGATATAATCTACCACTTCAATATTCTACAAAATAATCAAATTTCCTGCCAAAAATGAAAATAAAAAGAAAGAAGACAACAATATAACTGCTGTACTTCTCTTTGACAAATTCCATCGGCAATCCCACAAAACACTCTTGTAAAACTTTCCTGTGAAACAAGATTATTCGGGATTTCACTGTGACCTAAACTTTTCTACAATAGTCATTGAGTCAACCTAAATTTATATATCTCTTTATTAACTACCGAGATCTCATTACTCTGGCTAAATTTAATTTGTTTTTGTTGAATGTTCTTGGAAAATTCCCATAATAACCAATGTCTTTTTTTGC
>NZ_JBQKKM010000014.1:0-101294 GCF_052116745.1 Niallia sp. Sow4_A1
TCGATCCATTTAAAGAAAAGTAGGGAGAGTAAACGGTTGGCGGTCAATTTAGAGGTCCCTTTAGGGGCTTCGTTGGTAAAGTGCCCTTATAGGGCGAAATTAAAACCGCCGATTCTACCGGCGGATACTTACTTCTTTACAAACATCTGTACCCATTCATAACCACCTTCATCAAAGCCAACCCCAATATGTGTGTACTTATCATTTAGGATATTTGCGCGGTGTCCCTCACTGTTCATCCACGCTTCTACTACTTCTTCAGGAGAACGCTGTCCCTGGGCGATATTCTCGCCAGCGGATTGATAAGTGATTCCAAAGTCTCTCATCATGTCAAAGGGAGAGCCATAGGTTGGACTAGTATGAGAAAAATATCCTTTGTCATTCATATCCTTCGCTTTCATATCAGCTACATTGTTTAATTCAGGATATGCTTGTAATGCTGGAAGACCTTGTTTTTTTCTTTCCGCATTTGTTAGGTCAATAACAGATGCAACAAAGTTACTTGGTTCTTTCTTATCGTCTGCATTAGTAGAAGGGGTAGTCTGTGGTGCAGGCTGAGCCCCTTGATTCGTTTGTTGTTTTGGCGTAGCTTTTTGGTTTTGTCTATTTGCTGCATTTGGTTCGTAAGTTCCTACAATTGTACGGAATTCATATTTTGCATCTTGAACCTTTATTGGCTGTGTATGTGGATATTTTTTACTATCTACATTTGTCGTTAAGCTAGAAATTGTATCCTCATTGTAACGATGGTTGGAATCCCAATCCATCGCTTCTCGATCAGTATTATTACATCCAGCAAGCACTAGAAAAGGCATACAAGCTAGGATAGAAAATATATTTTTAACCTTCATTATGATTTGCTCCTTTTTATTTATTAAGTTTTTACCTTTTTATTTTTTCAACTTTAAACAAAATTACATATGGGAATTAAAAGAAAATATGTATAGACGTATCTCTCGTTGTATTTTCCATCAATTGGCATTGGCATATCGGCAGTAGAACGGTCCCCCTGAATCCATACTAATTGCAGGGGGTGAAAAAGTGAAACTGAGAAATTTTGACCAAGTAGATATAAAAGAAGTAAATGGAGAGTATACACTTATTTTGCGAATGAAAGAGGACGAGCAACCTTCCTATGATACAGAGTTTGGAAGTGAATTTTTTTACACGACAAAGAAGAATGGGAAAACGCTAATTACTGCAACCGAACAGTTTATAAAAAAAGAATTTCCTAAGATCAAAAAAGCGACCATTATTTTGGCGGTTGGGACAGTTATTTTGGCAAGCTTTCCTTTTCAAAAGGCAGAAGCCCATGAAGTGACCTTTAATATGTCCTATCTTTATTTTGGCAATACCAAATCGTATATTTCGCAAATTGATAAAACACAGGGGAATTTAAGCCTAGTTTCTCCAAGTTATTTTGATATAAACGCAGATGGGTCCTTAAAAATAACGACACAATATGATTCAACCTTTGTAAAGGAAATGCATAGTCGTGGGATGAAAGTTGTTCCTCCAGCTAAGACAACGACTACGACATCTGTGACTGCGGCGAAAAGTACAGCGACTGCAAAAGCCGTAACGTCGGCCAAACAAACGAAATATCCGACTCTTAAATCTGGCTCTAAAGGGGCAGCAGTTACGGATATGCAAAATAAGCTGAAGAAAACGAAACTATACACAGGAAAAGTTAATGGTGTTTATGATACTGCTACGAAGAAAGCGGTTATTGCTTTTCAAAAAAAATACAAGTTAAAAGCGGATGGAATTGCAGGAACTGCCACATTATCAAAATTGGATAGTGTTATAGCTGCTACTAAAACGACTACAGTAGCCGTGAAAAAATATCCTACCTTAAAACAAGGCTCTCAAGGAACAGCTGTTAAAGATATGCAGAATAAATTAATAAAAACAAAAATCTATAAAGGAAAGGCGCTCGGTAAATATGACACAGCCACAAAGAAAGCAGTGATTGCTTTTCAAAAAAAATATAAGCTGACAGCTGATGGAATCGCAGGGCCCGTTACACTGGCTAAATTGGATAGTGTTACAAAATCTAAATAGGAGTGATTTGCATGAAAAAACAATTTCTTTTAATCACATTTCTTCTATTTCTATTCTCTTTTCCTACTTCGTTTATGGCAATAGAAGAAGCTCCAAAGTATTTTGGGATAAATGCTACAGTAGAAAAGATTAATCAAGAGGAATACGTAGTAAAGACAAAAGGCGAGAAAAAGGAAGAGGGGTTTGTCTATACATTGCCTGGGGAATTTTCTTCTCTCCAAATTCAACCTAGCATAAATTTAAAGGGGAATGGAAAGTATCTAATAGTAATACAAGAAACAGATGCTAGAGGAACCTTTATCAATGAGAAAAAAATGCCAATAGAGCTTACCAATGACTGGCAAACATTTTCGGTTCCATACAAAATGAAAAGCACCACTTCTCAAATAGATGTAAAGGTACTTACCCCAGCAAAAACAAATACAGAACTCTTTATAAAATAAGGGAATTAGGATACTTTGAGTGAAGAGGACAGAGGTTCAAGTTATTTTATAAAAAGAAACGATTACCTGTCCTCTTGTGATCTATTGGTCTCTAGTCCTCATAATACAAAGGAGAGAAATCATGGAAGCATTTCAAAGGTATGAGTTGAAGAAGGATGACCAAAGCAATGAATATACATTAATTATTTTTGCAGACGATTATTTAGCAGAGTTTGGTGAGGAACTGGGAACCATTCATAAGGAAAAGACTTCTATTTTAGCTGCTGCAAAGAAAATGTTGCATGACCGCTATCCAAATCTAAAGGTCAAGATGATTAAAGTGGTGGTTGGGGGTATTGCGGTAACTGCCATTCCTTTTATGATGGATCCACCAAATTCTGCACAAGCAGCAGGATTAAGTACCACAACTGTTCAAACACAAACTACAAGCTCTGTTTATTATGTAGTTAAATCAAGCGATACACTTTGGAATATCTCCCAAAAGTATAATTCCACTGTGGATCAAGTGAAACAAGCAAATCAGTTATCATCAGACTCACTCAATCTTAATCAAAAGCTTATTATTCCGCAAACTTTTCATAAAGTTGGAACTGGAGATTATTTAACCGTTTTGGCCAAAAAATATAATGTGAGTGTAGCTGCAATTAAAGAAGCAAATAACTTAACCAGTGATGGAACAACACTTGGGCAAGTCTTAATTATTCCGAAACTAATAACTGCCGATACAGGTACTACGAGCAATTCCAATTCCACCCCTGCCGCTTCAAAGAACCAAACGAGCAAATACACTGTTGTATCAGGAGATTCACTCTTTGCAATTGCCACCCGATACGGTACAACTGTCGATAATCTTAAGAATATGAATGGATTATCTTCTAATAACATTTATGTTGGCCAAGTATTAACCGTCTCAGCAACTGATTCAACCGCTGGCAGTGGTGCAAGCCAAACATATACAGTAGTAAGCGGTGATTCTTTATCTTTAATAGCCAATAAATACAATGTAACTGTAGACCAAATAAAAGAATCCAATAAGCTTACTAGTGACATAATCCGAGTTGGGCAAGTATTGACCATTCCGAATGGACAAGCAGTAGATACAACTACTTCAAATACAAATTTAGCAACCGTCCAGAAAAATTTACAAACGCTTGGTTACTATGCTGTACCAGCAACAACTGGTAATCCAAGTGTGACCGCCAAAGAGGCAATTCAACATTTCCAAATGGATTATCTTCTGCCTGTAACAGGAAATGCGGATGAAGCAACAACGACAGCTATCAACCATGCCATTGTCAAAAAAGCACTAATAAGTGACACCAATAACTATCTTGGAGTCCCATATGTATGGGGAGGCACAACGCCAAAAGGGTTCGACTGTTCTGGTTTTGTTTCCTATATGTTTAACCAACATGGTGTCTCTATGGCTCGCAATACTTCTGCAGGTATGTATAATACAGGAACTGCCATTCAAAGGGTTAACTTGCAGCCTGGCGACTTAGTTTTCTTTGCCGTAAACTCAACTGGAACGATTTCCCACGTAGGGTTTTATATGGGTGACAATCAATTTATTTCTGCCACAAGCTCAAAAGGAATTGCTGCCTATTCCATGGATAACTCCTATTGGTCCCAGTATTATGTTGGAGCAAAGCGAGTATATTAGGGAAATGGTCTCCACAGAGAAAAAATTAATATCTAAACTAGGAAATGAGAACGAGCAATAAACAATAGCTCCGAGTTTTTCAATGACCTGAAACGCTGTCTCTGTTTTCATTGTTTTCTCATTTTTGTATTGTAATATTATGATGTAAAGACAATTCAATAGAAAGTGAGAGCGGGAATGAGAACAAGGAAAAGTAAAAAGAAAAAGATATGGATTACTTTAGGGGCAATCTTTGGAATACTTGTCATTGGGTTAGGATCTTATTTGTTTTATCTATTTCATAGTGTAGAAGAGACAGCTAACAAGATGTATAATCCTCTCGAAGAAGATTCTAGTTCCGAAAAAAAAGAAAGAGAAGAAGAACTTAATAATAAACAGCCAATCTCCATTCTACTTATGGGAGTAGATGAAAGAGAGGGGGATGTCGGCAGATCAGATACACTTATTGTCATGACTTTGAATCCCCAAAAAGAAAAAATGCAAATGGTAAGTATTCCACGTGATACGAAAACAGAAATCATAGGGGATGGAAGAGTGACAAAAATTAACGCGGCATATGCATGGGGCGGTGTTAAAATGGCGAAGGATACGGTAGAAGCTTTCACTGATGTGAAGATGGATTACTATATCCAAGTTAATATGGAAGCACTAAGTGACTTGGTTGATGCCATTGGTGGAATTACCGTAAATAATGAGTTGGACTGGATTGATGAAGGGTATTATAAAAAAGGCTATCATTATAAAACCGGTAAATTAACACTAGATGGGCCCAAAACACTTGGATATGTACGAATGCGTCACTTGGATCCTCAAGGCGACTTTGGTCGGAATGAAAGACAGCGCAAAGTCATTAGTGCAATAATAGATAAAGCAACAGGAATATCTACTATTACGCATTTCGGTGAGATTCTCGATACGCTTGGAGATAATGTAAAAACCAATATTACTTTTGATCAAATGATGGATATACAGAAGAATTATCGAAGCGTCCGTAAATCTGTCGAGCAGTATGAAGTTAGCGGACAGGGCACTCCTCCTGGACAAACATACTATTTAAATGTTTCAGAGGAAGAGAAGGCTAAAGTACATGATATGTTAGTGGGGAATATGCAGTAATAAGTGAACAAAAAGGACATGAACGCTTCCAGCAATGGGTTCCGTTTTTTGTTAATAAGTGAAACAAGAGTTGGCGTATGAATTGGCATACGTCTTTTCTTTATGTATCAAGGTTTCTGTGGAACTTATTAGCTTAGTCATAGTTAATGGATATTATTTTTTCTGGACGATAAAGAAACTCACCAATTTGGTCTTCCGGTTAATACTTCGTTTTTGAACTTCAAAGAGAACTTTCCACATTAGCCTTAGTTTATTAGGATAAAAGTCACTCATATGCCCCTTTCATTTGCAAAAACTTCTATTGGAATTAATAGGATTTTACTATATTCTTAGTATATACAAGTAATAATAACTAAAATTCAGACTTTATTCCTAAGGGGTGAAGAAAAATTGAGAAGTGATGATAGTATAAATATATTATTAGTAGATGATCGACCGGAAAATTTACTGGCTTTAGAGGCGATTATTGAACAGAAAGATTACAATTTGATAAAGGCCGTTTCTGGGGAAGAGGCGTTGAAATATTTACTAAAGTATGACTTTGCAGCCATTTTATTAGATGTCCAAATGCCAGGAATGGATGGTTTTGGAACAGCGAAGATTATTAAAGCAAGAGAAAAAACAAAAAATATCCCCATTCTGTTTATAACGGCAAATAATATGGATTCAGAGCATATTTTTACAGGTTACTCCCTTGGAGCAATCGATTATATTCTAAAACCTTTTGATCCGATTATTCTAAAAGCAAAAGTGGAAAGTCTTGTAGAAATTTATAAGATGAATCAACTGTTAAAACAGCAAGCAGAACGTTTAGAAGAAAAGAAACTAGAATTAGAGAAAGCCAATAAAGAATTAAGGAGAATTTCCTCTGAATTATTAGTTTCTGAAGCTTTGGCTAATGTAATAAGTGATACATCTATTGATTCTATGCTAGTTTTAGATAAAGATGGAATTATTTTGAAAGTGAATCCAACTGTTGAAAAGATGTTTCTTTATCAAGAGCAAGAATTGCTAAACGAAAATATTACAACGTTATTTTCTGGTGGAAAGTCGCAAAAATGTCTAGATGCTATTTTACCAGTAATACGTAGTTTAGATAGTATTTACGAAAATAGCAAAGAAATGAAGCTGACGAGAAAGGACGGAACCACTTTCCCTGCTGACATTCAATTAGGTAAAAGGTATGTTCAAGAGAAATGTATAATTGCCTGTACGATTCGTGATATTACGAAGAAAAAGGAAGATGAGCACAGGATTACACATATGGCCTATCATGATGGGCTAACAGATTTACCCAATAGAAGACTGTTTAACGATCAATTACAGAAATTGGTGGATAAAGCGAAAGATAATTTTGAACCGCTGGCATTATTATATGTTGATATGGACCGTTTTAAATATATAAATGACTCCCTTGGCCACTATATTGGGGATAGAGTGCTGTGTGAAATCTCGAAAATATTAAAACAATGTATGCGTAATCATGATTTTGTTGCACGAGTTGGTGGGGATGAATTTAATATCATTCTTCCAAATACGAATAGAGAAACGGCCTTAGAAAAAGCAGAATATATTTTACAAGCATTTAAGAAGCCAATACATATAGATAATTACGAATTATTTATTACGACTAGTATTGGTATCAGTATTTTTCCCTATGATGGAGGGGAAACTTCTATATTATCAAAAAATGCTGATGCTGCTTTGTATCGAGCGAAGGAAGCAGGAAAAAATCAATATAATGTTTTTCATTCAGGAATGAATCTACAAACTTATCGGAAATTTATTATGCAAAATGACTTGCGTAAGGCAGTGGAAAGAAATGAGCTAAAACTCGTTTATCAGCCAAAGATCGATTTAAAGACAAACCAAATTAATGGTGCTGAAGCATTGATTCGCTGGGAACATCCAAATTGGGGAATTATTATGCCAAGTGAATTTATCCCACTAGCTGAGGAAATAGGAACCATCATTGAAATTGGAGAATGGGTATTTCGGTCAGCATGTGAACAAATTAAACTATGGGAAAAGAAAGGTATTTCTCCAATAAGAGTGGCAGTCAATTTCTCGGCACGACAGTTTCTGCAGAAGGATTTATTAACAAAAATGAAAGATATTTTAATGGAAACAGACACGAATCCGAATCTTATCGAGATAGAGATCACCGAGTCGGTTCTATTAGGGAACGAAACCTATATCGGCAAGCTATTTCATCATTTTAAAAAAATGGGGATCCATTTAACAATTGATGACTTTGGGACAGGCTTTTCTTCCTTAAACTATTTAAGACGCTTCCCATTTCAGACAATAAAAATTGATAAAACATTTATTCAAGAATTATCCAACAAAAATACAGAAGGCATTGCTTTAATACAGTCGATTATTTCTTTGGCAAAAGCTTTGCGTATGTCTGTCATTGCAGAAGGTGTGGAAACAGAAGAACAATTAAATCTATTAAAAGAACTTCATTGCCAAGAAGTCCAAGGATACTTATTTAGCCCTCCTATTCCTTCAGAGAAACTTGAATATTTATTAACGATAAATCGAGAAAAGGCACTTCTCAAAAAAGATGCTTTATTAGAGAGTGAGCCCCTATTGAAACAAAAAAGAGTCCCGTATACAAAGGCTTCTCCATTGAATGGAAGTTTTGATGAAAATCAGGAAATCTTAACTGCTGCTTTAAATAAAACAAAAGAGATCTATTCTATTTCCAAGAGAGAAATGGATGTGTTTGAGTTGATTGTACAAGGCTTAAGTAATAAGGAGATTTCAGACAAATTATTTATTAGTGAGCATACGGTTAAAAATCATATAACAAGAATT
The DNA here is from genome assembly GCF_052116745.1 of Niallia sp. Sow4_A1. Classification (NCBI taxonomy): domain Bacteria; kingdom Bacillati; phylum Bacillota; class Bacilli; order Caryophanales; family Bacillaceae; genus Niallia; species Niallia sp. Sow4_A1. Next base: position 8,110 of record NZ_JBQKKM010000014.1, read on the forward strand.
TTTCAAAAACTGATGGTAACGGACCGCTTACAAGCTATGGCAAAGGTATACAATGCCTGTATGGAAGAAGGGAAATTTCGACAAGCGTAAAATCTGACTATTATCTAGAAATATAGACTTATAGGAGCCTATTTATGAAAATAAAATCAAAATTAATCTTACTGCTTAGCATATTGCCTGTTTTATTTTTTCTATTGATTGCCATTGTATGGTACCAGCTTTCCTCTATCAGCAAAATAAAAACCTCATCACAATCGAATTATGAGCTATCCTTTTTAGCAGAGCATATTCATAGAGAGGTTAAGAATGAGGCAATCAGTATAAGAAATTTACTTATTTTAAGTGATGAAACTGCAATCGAGAATGAAATATCCAACTTAGACACAGAAAGTAATTCGATTTCTCAGGATATAGCTGCACTGAATGCAAAAGTGACCACAGCGGAACAACAAAAACTGATGGAAGAATTAAAAGCGATCAATCAAGAGTTTAATATATATAAAGATCAGTTTGTGCAAATGGTAGAGTCGGGAAATATAGAGGGTGCTAGCACATTAATGAACAGCAAATCGAATTCGATACATGAGGATTTTTTTCAAGTAATTTCCACTATCACCGATCATTTTGAAACGAATTTACTTACTTCTTTTGAAGAGGTTTCAAGCAATACATTTAAGCGGATTTTAATTGGCAGTATTTTTATTATGGTCTCTCTTCTAATTATTACTGGATTTGTCTTTAAAAATGTGTGGTCTATATCTACACGCTTAAATAAAGTCTCAAGTATTATGGCCAATGTTGCTAACGGAAAGGAAGATCTATCTAAAAAGGTGGAGGATACTGCTAAAGATGAGATTGGCGATGTTGCAAAATCATTTAATCGCATGACCCAGTCTTTAGAAGAACAAATGGAGAGAGAACAGAAATTACTATGGAATAAATCCAATATGGCTGAAATCACAACAAGCTTAAGTGGGAATCATGATTTAGAATCATTATCTCGTACATTCCTTTCCAAAATAGTGCCTTTAGTGGAGGCATGTCATGCAGTGTTTTATATAAAATCATCTACTCCACAAGCAAGTAAACAAAAGTATAATCTGCTTTCGTCCTATGCATATAAAGAGAGAAAGCATATGACAATTGAATTTGAAGGCGGAGAAGGTTTGATTGGGCAAGCAGTTCTTGAAAAGACACCTATTCTTCTTACAAACGTTCCTGCTGATTATGTAAGTGTAAAGTCTGGACTTGGTGAAGCAACTCCACTGAATCTATATGTCATTCCAATTCTTTTTGAAGGGGATGTAAAAGCAGTTTTAGAAATGGCATCCTTCCGACCATTTAGCACACAGCAGCAGGAATTTGTAGAAGAAGTGGTCAAGGGATTAGGTATTATCATTGATAGTGTGATGGGAAGAATCCAATTGGCGAGGCTATTAGAAGAATCCCAAGCATTAACAGAAGAAGTACAAGCTCAAAGTGAAGAATTGCAATCCCAGCAGGAGGAATTAAGAGCTTCTAATGAAGAATTGGAAGAACAAACACAGGCGCTGAGACAATCTGAGAAAAACCTGCAAGCACAGCAAGAAGAGCTTGAGCAAACAAATGCAGAGTTAAAAGAAAAAGCGCTTATTTTAGAAGATCAGAATAGACAATTTGAAAAATCAAATCGAGAGGTAGAACATGCCCGTGCAGAGTTAGAAAACAAAGCCAGGGAGTTAGTGCTTAGTTCAAAGTATAAATCTGAATTTCTAGCAAATATGTCTCACGAACTTCGAACACCGTTAAATAGTCTATTGATATTATCACAGCTTCTATCCGACAATCATGAAGGCAATTTATCAGAAAAACAAATAGAATATGCGAAAACTATCTATTCTTCAGGAAATGATTTATTAACCTTGATTAATGATATTTTAGACTTAGCAAAGGTTGAATCAGGAAAAATGGATGTGAACCCAAGTCATATCCAGATGGATGAATTAGTAGAATTTCTTGAAAATAATTTTAGACCAATAGCAATTCAAAAGAACATACGATTTAATATTGTATTAAAGGATAATCAGGCTTCCTATTTATATAATGATGAACAGCGATTGAAACAGCTTTTAAAGAATTTATTATCTAATGCGTTTAAATTTACCCAGCAAGGTGGAATCGTATTCGAGATTGAAGCGAATCAAAAGGATGAATTTAGATTTTCTATTAGAGATACAGGAATTGGCATTCCGAAAGAAAAACAAGAATTAATCTTCCAAGCATTTCAGCAGGCTGATGGCACAACAAACAGGAAATTTGGAGGGACTGGATTAGGTCTGTCTATTTGCCGAGAGCTTTCTGAGCTTTTAGGTGGTCGTATTGAGGTGGAAAGTGAGGAAGGGAAGGGGAGCACGTTTACCTTTATTGTTGGCGATTATCAGGAAGAGAAGAAGGATATTTCCACCTTTGTGATGGAGGAGGAAATAGCTGCTACGAAGGAACAAGCATATAGTGTAGAGGTTCCGTATAAGCAATATAGCGTTGTGCAAGAAACTGATATTAAAAGACTATTAATTGTGGATGATGATAGCATTCAACGAAATTATTTAATGGAATATATAGGCGATAAAAATGTAATAATTAAAGCGGTATCAACTGGCTTTGAAGCGATAGAAGAGTTAAAAGTAAATCAATTTGACTGTATCATCCTTGATTTGGGCTTAACAGATACAAGTGGGTTTACTTTATTAGAAGAAATCAAAAAAGATCATACAAATAAAGATTTAAAGGTTTTTATATATACTGCTCGTTCCCTTACCTCTAAGGAGGAGTTATTTTTAAATAAATATGCTGATACTATCATTATTAAAGATTCACATGCACCACATCGCTTAAAGGAGGAATTGGAGTTATATTTAAGCGTAAACCAAGAATATTATATAGAAGAAAACCAAGATTCCGATAAATTCCAGAAAACGAAAGCGTTAGAGGGAAAGCAGATTCTTCTTGTGGATGATGATGTTCGGAATGTCTATGCATTATCAAGTGTATTAGAAATGCATGGGATGAAAATACTATTTGCAGAGAATGGTAGAGAGGCACTTGAAATGCTAGATAAAATGGAAGAAATTGATTTAGTGTTAATGGATATTATGATGCCTGAATAGATGGGTATGAAGCAATAAGACGAATACGACTGGATGATAAATTAAAAGAAATTCCTGTAATTGCGCTAACAGCAAAAGCGATGAAAGAGGATCGTGAAAAATGTTTGAAAGCTGGAGCATCTGATTATATTACGAAACCAATCCAATCTGATCAACTTCTTTCTTTAATCAGTGTGTGGCTCTACCCAGTAGAAGGAAGAGAATAATGGATAATGGGCGGACCATGAGATGATGAAAGAATATCAACAAGTAAATGGAAAAGATAAGGAAAAAATTGAAATTGAATTACTATTACAGGGCTTATACGCCTGGTGTGGATATGACTATCGGAATTATGCATATAATTCGATTCGAAGAAGAATATGGCATCGTGTGCATGCAGAGAAATTAGGAAGTATCACTGGTTTATTAGAAAAAATTCTGCATGATTCGGACTGCCTTAAAAGATTGATTCAAGATTTTTCTATCCATGTGACAGAGATGTTTCGTGATCCAGCTTTTTTCTTAGCATTTCGAGAAAAGATAGTTCCTTTTTTACGGACATATCCCTCGATTCGAATTTGGCATGCAGGCTGTTCAACGGGGGAAGAAGTATATTCTATGGCAATTCTCCTCCAAGAAGAAGGTATTTATGAGAAAACGAAAATATATGCAACGGATATTAATGCAGATGTTTTAAAGGTTGCAAAAACGGGCGTATTTTCAATCGCAAATATGAGAAAGTTTACGACCAATTATTTAAAAGCGGGAGGTGCCAAAGCATTTTCTGATTATTACGATGTAAAAGGCGATACAGTAAAGTTTGATATAAATTTAACAAAAAATATTGTGTTTGCTCAGCATAATTTAGTAACAGATCGCTCTTTTAATGAGTTTCATGTTATTTTTTGCAGAAATGTATTAATCTATTTTGATAAAGCCCTTCAAAATAAAGTACATCAGCTTTTTTATGATAGTTTAGGGATGTTTGGATTTTTAGGACTTGGTGATCGAGAATCCATTTTATTTACCGATATAGCAGGTTGTTATGAAGAAATAAGCAGACAGGAAAAGCTGTATAGAAAGATAAAATAGCTTTGGTGAAACTCCTTGCTATAAATAGGAGTAAATAAAAAAGAAATTAGGAATATGTTCCTAATTTCTTTTTTTTGAAAAATAGGAAGGAGAGCTAATACAACCCCCTTCGTATATTTAGTAAGATGGAAAGGAATAGGTAAAAAGTAATAGTTGGTCCAATTCTAAACTTCAATTAGACCAAACCAGATCAACTATCCATAATGATTCGATGAACTAGCCATCAGTAAAGGCATGAATGAAAATTTTCACTTTAATGAAATGGAAAGATAAAGATTGGAGGATGGTTTTGGGATGGCGAGATTTAATTTTTTAAAAGATAAAAAAATAGAATTAGAGGAGCACCCTATAAAATTAGGCAACTTAGAATATTTATTAAACAAGGAAACGTTTTATGCCATATTTGAAAAACATCCGGATATTGTATTTACATTGGATATCCATGGAAAAGTATTGCATTATAATCCATCGTTTAAACAAATACTTGGTTATGAAAAAAAGGACTTGGATAAAAACGTTAGTAAAATTTATATAAAAAAGCATCAACATCTTAGAAAAAGTTATATAAATAAGGCATTAAGTGGAGAAAGTCAAAATTTCAAAGCTAAAATAATCCATAGGAATGGTCAAACACTAACATTTGAAATTACATATATTCCAATTATGGGAGAAAAAGAGCAAGTCCTTGGCATTTATGGAATTGCAAAAGATATAACCTTGTTGACAAAGAATAGACAAGAGTTATTGAAAGTTAAAGAGAATCTTGAATTAGCCCAACAAGTAGCAAAGATCGGAAGTTGGGAATATGACATTGTCAAAGATCAAGTTTATTGGTCAAAGCAGATTTATGAAATATATGGAATTGATCAGAAAATGTTTACTCCTACCTATAAGAAAATAGTGGCCTTCGTTCATCCAGAAGATCGTCTATATTTCGATTCCATCTACGAAACTGCACTTAAGAATAGAGAAAGCTGCACAATGGAATATAGAATTAGAAGAATGGATGGTAATACTATTTATGTGTTTGTTCAAGCAGAATTGATTTTGGATGAAAATTCCCGTCCGATAAAATATGTAGGAGTTATTCAAGATATAACAAAAAGAAAAGTTGCAGAAAATAAGTTAGTAGAAGCTGAAGAGAGATTTAGAAATATTTATGATAATTTAGAGGTTGGCATTTGGTCTTTTGATGTTGTAAAAAATAAATTTCTGCTAACTTCCCCAGGTGTTAAATTTGTTACGGGATATAACACAGAAGAGATGAGGGAAATGGAATGGGAGTCTATTATTCATCCAGATGATTTATCAGACTATAGACAATTAAGGGGAAAATTATCGCATGGTGAATCCCTTACTCATACCTATCGAATTATCTCCAAACAAGGAGAAATAAAATGGGTGCAAGATCAAACGATACCTGTTTTAGATAAGGCAGGAGATGTAAAAAGATTAGATGGAATTGTTTCAGACATCACTTTTTTAAAGAAAAGTAAGGAAAAAATAACGCATTTAGCCTATCACGATTATTTAACTGATTTGTCTAATAAACGAATGTTTGATGAAAAGATGGAAGAAATAATTCAGACTTCCCAACGAAATAATCAAAATTTTTCTGTTCTATATTTGAATCTAGACAGATTTAAACAGATTAATGAGAGACTAGGTCATGTTATTGGCGATAAGCTATTACAACAATTTACAACAAGGTTGGATCGGAAGCTGAAAATGACTAATTATTTATTTGCAAGACTTGGTGGAGATGAATTCGGTATTCTGCTTTGGGATTTTGAGCAACCAGACTTTCCAGTAACGATTGCAAAGAGAATTATCGATTCCATGAAACTGTCTTTTATAATCGATGAATATGAATTGTTTGTAACGACAAGTGTTGGTATCAGTACTTTTCCAATTGATGGACAAACAAAAGAAGAACTAGTAAAAAAAGCAGACGCTGCTTTGCATAGAGCAAAGGAAATGGGCAAAAACAATTATCAAATTTATTCTACTTTGTTAAATATATCTTCCTTCAAGCAATTTCAGCTAGAAAGAGATTTATATAAAGCACTAGATCAAAAAGAATTTTTTCTTCAGTTTCAGCCTAGAGTAGAGGCGTCTTCTGGTAAAATGGTAAGTGCAGAAGCGCTTGTACGATGGGCAAATCCAGAATGGGGATATGTTTCTCCAAGAGAATTTATTCCCATTGCCGAAGAAAATGGGTTGATTCTACCTATTGGTGATTGGGTTTTTCGAGAGGTTTGTAACAGAATCTCCATTTGGAGAAGCATGAACCTACCTATTGTACCTATCTCTATTAATATTTCAGCGCAAAGATTATTGAAAAGTGATTTTATTCCAAATGTTATTCACACCTTAAGAGAAACGAATACAGATCCTTCCTTAATCGAATTTGAGATAACAGAGACTACTTTAATACAATATGAAGAAATTGTCACATTAGCTGTTCAACAATTGAAAAAAATTGGAATTCGTATTGCATTAGACGACTTTGGAACGGGTTATTCTTCGTTAACTTATTTAAAACAATATCCAATTGATACGATCAAGTTAGATCGGTCTTTTGTAAGGAACATAACTGATTCCAAAAAGGATGCAATGATTGTCAAATCGATGATCTTTTTAGCAAAAGGATTGGATATGAAAATTGTCGCAGAGGGCGTAGAAACAAAGGAGCAATTATCTTTATTAAAGCAACAAGAATGTGATGAAATACAAGGATTTTTATTTAGTAAATCAGTTGGAGAAGAAGTATTTCAATCCTTTTTGCAAAACAAGATTTTAAAACCAATAGATCCACAATGGGAGAGGGAAGATATGACAAATAGAAGGAATTTCTATCGGATTAATTTACTGCGTCCCTTACAGGCAACGATGTCTTTAGTATCCATTAAAGGGAAAAAAGTTAAGTTAGGGAAAACTGAAATTCTTATTGAAGATATAGGAATTGGTGGATTAAGAATTCTCTCGCATATAGATTTACCTGTTAGACCAGATATTGACTTACAATTTGAAACATTTATATTAAATGAGCATGTAGAATTGTCTGGACATATTGTCTGGAAACATGAAGTAAATGATATTTACCAATATGGTATCCAATTTGTAATGAAGAATAAAGAAAGAGATTATTTTGCCAAACTATTAAATAAATTTTCAGTGCAATATCGTAAAAATCCTTTATTAACCAATTGTAGTTTTATAAATGAGGAAAAAATAAGCTATCTTAAAAAGCTTCAATAATTAGGAAATTTTTCTTATATTATTATAGAGAAACTATGTGCAATCAATAAGAATTCAAGGAAATCTTTATGATTAATCAAATGGAGAAATTCTAAAGGGAAATCCAGCCTTTGAGGAGATGCTTGGGTGGAAAGTAGAAGAAATGATTATGCTATCTACATCCCCTATTTATCCAGAATTTCATCTAAAACAAGTAAATTACTTTCTAGAGGATTTAAGGAGTGGGCAAAGAATTCCGAGTTTTCAAACACAGTGAATGCGTAAAGATGGTGCTCTTATTGACGTAGTTGCTACGTATAGACCTGTTAATAAAGGAACTATTTTAGCTGTTGGCACTTACAAGGATGTAACGGAATATACACAAGTTTTGAAAAAACAAGAGGAAAGCGAGGAAAAGTTTGAACGTGTGGTAGAAGCTGCCCCTGAAGCCATCGTCATACTTACTGACGAAAAAATAAGCTTTATTAATCAAACTGGTTTAGAACTTCTAAAGGCGAAAAATAAGAATCAAGTAATTGGAAAACCGTTTTTGGATCTTGTCTATCCAAGTGATCAAAACCAAATGGTAGAAAAAATGAAGCATGCTCAATATCAAGTGAATAAGGAGACGGCAGAACTAAAATTTTATACTTTAGAAGGCGATACTATTTATGCAGAAACGACATCTGCCATTATTAAGGACCATGGAGAAGTATCCGTTGTCGTTATGCTTAGAGACAGTACGACGAAAAAAAGAGCAGAGAAAGCGATGAGAGAAAGCGAGGAACGATTTCGAATTATTGCAGAATATTCTATGGATATTATTAAGGTACTAAATCCACAAGGGAAAATACTATATGCCTCCCCTTCTTTAGAAAAAATATTAGGGTATCCGATCAGAAAGATGATTGGAAAAGAATTTTTTATCAATGTTCATCCAGAAGATCTGCAAGAGATTAAAGAAAAATTTAAAAAGATGTTTGAAACGAAAGAGTACTTTCAGGTGAATTTACGGAGAATACATCAAGATGGCCATTCAGTATGGTTAAATACTGGTTTCGTTCCAGTTATAAATTCTGAAGGGGGGATTGAGAGAATTGTTTCTATTTCGGCAGATATTACGGAAATGCGAAGAAAAGAGAAACATTTATCTGAAATGGCTTACTCTGACCATTTAACGGGTCTCCCGAATCGAAGATTATTTCTTGATCGCCTGCAGCAGGCATTTTATACATCTGACCGTACAGGAAAGTTGACTGCTATAATGGTGTTAGATTGCGATAAATTTAAAAATATCAATGATACGCTTGGTCATGATGTAGGGGATGAAGTGATAAAGATATTCGCGCAAAGAGTGAAAAGCTCGCTACGCAAGAGAGATACTTTATCAAGAGTAGGTGGAGACGAATTTACGATTGTCTTGCCGGAATTAAGTAAACTCGAGGATGTTTTCGAGATAGCTGGTAGAATTCTCAGAATAGTGAATGAAAAAATCTTGATAAGTGGAAATGAATTGGAGATCTCGACAAGTATAGGAATTTCATTTTACGACCCCCATACCCCTTGTAATATAGAGGACTTATTTAAACAGGCGGATAAAGAATTATATAAAGTGAAAGAAAAAGGTGGAAATAGTTTTTCTTATAAACAAGAGTCTACTTTATAGAGCTTTTTTCATGAATATTATATTAAAAAATACCACAAAATAAAATGTGGTATTTTTTAATATCTTTATTTAGTTATATCTTTTTTTTGAATGAATTCTGTATTCATTATGCCATCAAAATCTACTGGACGTAATTCAAACCAACCTTTAATGCTAGGCCAAACTGTTAACTCTACCCCTGCTTTTTCATAGTGGTTTACCTTTATGGCATTAACAGAAGGACGAGCATATGTTGTCACATTTTCTAATGTTTTTACTTTTTTCATCTATATACTCCCTTTCTCATTACTATTTTGTTTCCTCGAGTACTACCTCTAAAGAAATATTGTTACGAGGATTTGTATAAAACGGTTGAATAGAGTATACCTTTCCGAATGATTGTAAAGAGGTAATGATATCATGTTCTTTTAGATACTCCGCCCTTGATGAGCCAAGTCTTCTTCTTTTCACATAACCATTAATGGATGCTTCTACAAAAAGATCCCATGTACCCACAAGCCCTTCATCAAAAAGTATTTCTTGATAATTCACCAAAAAAGTAAACATATTTTGCACTTCTGGAGATCGATTCTTATGATGTATTTCTAATCCTGTAGCCCTGTGAACCATGCGAAGTTCATATTTTACGTCTTGATTAATTAATAGGCTTTGTGTCATTTGGCCATTAATTGTAAATGTCTTATCATCAAATTCCATGTCATTAATATACACATCAGAGGTGTTAAATTGGTTTACTACATGTTCTTCATCAAATGCAACTTCTTTGGTGATTTTACGTAATCTTGCATAGATAAAACTATTTTCTATTTTAGTCACATCATTTGCAGTTACTTTGTTAATTTGTTCATGAAGAGCTAATAATTTATCTATATTATTTTCCTTCGCTACCCTTAATAAATATTGGAATCTAGAATGCATAGATGAAATAATATCATCTTCCACATGGTTATCAATAAATAATTTAGTTTCATTTAACCAATCTATCTTTTGTTCCTTATTTAGCAATCCAGAAAGTAAATGCCCCTTTAATCTACTTGCATGTAAAAAGCGATTTAAAAAGGCGATTTTTAGCTCTCTTTTATAAAGAGCGTTCAAGCTACTGTTCTCAAGGAATTCCATAATTCTATTAAAGGAAAAGAAGAATTCATTTGCAGGAAAGTATTTTAAGCTTAAATTTTCATTTCCTCTAGCTACTACATAATAGTAATCATAGTCTGATAATACCGTTATTACTTTTGCATTAATATAGCATTGCATTACAAATAATTGATCTTCTCCTACTACAGCTTTTGGATGGAATCGGAAGCCATTCTCCTTAACAAACTGTAAGTTGAACATCTTATGTGGAGCTAGACTATACACTAAATTATCTTCTATAATATCTGCATGAAATCTATTGCCTTTCTTAAACATAGATTTAGGCACTCCACGACCATTTACGCCTACATATTTTCCATAAATGACATCTGATTTATGTTCTGTTGCAGCACGATAAAACCTTTCTAATGTTTCTTCACCGAGAAAATCATCATTATCTAAAAATAAAATATACTCTCCTCTCGCTGCTTCAATCGCATCATTTCGAGGAATCATTGGGCCACCTGAGTTTTCCTCCCGGTCAATCAAGATTAAATTACTCATTTTCTTTTTATATTCATTGATAACCTCTATACTTTTATCTGTTGAGCGATCATTTACACAAATAATTTCAAAATCGCTGGAGTCCATTGTTTGGTTCATTAATGAATCCAATGTAACATTTAAATGTCTAGCAGCATTATAGATTGGAATTGCTATTGTTACCTTCAATTTTTACCCCTCCACATACCTTGTTTCCTTAGTCAATAAGAAATATCATACCATACTTTTAACTAGTAGTAGGTTTCATCTATTTTACAATGTTTTAGGAACTTTTTATTTTTGCTTTTTGTTAATATATAAATCAAGAAATAGTATAATACTATTTCTTTGCAATTTCTACCATTACTATCAATTGTAATAGAAAGATAAACTACGTTTCCAGAAGGATTCTTATTTGTTCCCAATCTTTGTTTTATTCATGAGTTTTAAAATTTCAACCTCGTAAGTTTGTCCCAATATAAAACATTTAAGCAAACGATACTATTTTGCTTAGAAAAAAGTTGAAAATCTAGTAAGATTTTTGACTTTTTCTATCATTATTGCTACTTTTTTATATGTAGTATTTCAACTTTTATCTATATTTACAAGTTAAACATTATATTTTGATTACATTTATATAAGTTGTCATATATTTAGGGTAAAATAAATTGCATGCTTAAAAGAAAAGGAGAATTTCTTAAATGAAAGGAATTATACTAGCTGGCGGAAGTGGCACAAGGCTCTATCCTCTTACTTTAGTGACAAGTAAACAGCTTCTACCAATTAACGATAAACCAATGATTTATTATCCACTTTCCACCTTAATGTTAGCGGGAATCAAAGACATTTTAATTATTTCTACACCAGAGGATACGCCTCGATTTGAAGCACTGCTTGGGGATGGTTCTCCATTCGGCATTACCTTACAATATAAAGTGCAAGCGAAGCCAGAAGGATTAGCGCAGGCTTTTATAATTGGTGAAGAATTCATCGGGAATGATTCCGTTGCGATGATTTTAGGGGACAATATTTATTATGGCAGCGGGATGAGAAAACTTCTGCAGCGTGCTGCTCAAAAGGAGAGAGGGGCAACGGTATTTGGCTACCATGTACAGGATCCCGAGCGTTTTGGGGTAGTGGAATTTAATGCAGATGGAAAAGTCTTGAGCGTAGAAGAAAAACCGGAAGCTCCTAAGTCTAATTACGCGATAACAGGATTATATTTTTATGATAATCGTGTCGTAGAGATTGCGAAAAATGTGGAGCCTTCTCATCGTGGGGAGTTAGAGATTACTTCCATTAATGAAGCGTACTTGAAATTAGAAGAATTAGAAGTAGAGCTATTAGGCAGAGGCTTTACATGGTTAGATACAGGAACCCATCAAAGTTTATTAGAGGCATCTAATTTTGTTCGAACTATTGAAGACCATCAAGGAATTAAAATTGCTGCACCAGAAGAAATTGGCTATATTAATGGCTGGATTACGAATGATTCCCTGATCGAACAAGGAAATCTCTACTCCAAAACAGGGTATGGGCAATATTTATTAAAAGTGGCAAAAGGCGACATTAAATATTAACTAGATTTGAGGTGCTTTACCATGCAAATAACAGAAACATTTATCGAAGGGCTAAAAGTAGTCGAACCAAAAGTATTCGGAGACCATCGTGGTTGGTTTATGGAAACATACAATGAAGAGAGCTTCCATAAAGCAGGCATCGATATTTCATTTGTACAGGATAATCAATCCTTTTCGGCAACGAAGGGAACACTTCGAGGCTTGCATTATCAATTAAACCCGAAGGCACAAACAAAATTAGTCCGTTGTACAAAAGGGGCTATTTATGATGTAGCGGTTGATATTCGTGAAAATAGTCCAACATTTGGAAAATGGTTTGGGATTGAGCTTTCTGCCGAAAATAAAAAACAGCTATTAATCCCACAAGGGTTTGCACACGGATTTATGACGATTACGGACGATGTAGAAGTGCAGTATAAAGTGGATAACCTATATGCTCCAGATTGTGACCGAGGCATCCTTTGGAGTGATCCTACCATTGGCATTGAATGGCCACTAGACATCAAGCCAGTTCTTTCGGAGAAAGATGAAAAAGCGCCATTACTAAAAGACGCTGAACACAATTTTACTTTTGGTGCAAATAAATGAAGATTTTAGTAACAGGCTATTCTGGGCAATTAGGCTATGATGTTGTTTTAGAAGGAAAAAAACGTGGATATGAAATGATTGGTGTTGGCCACAAGGAGCTGGACATCACAAAGGAAGAACAAGTGCAAAGCTATGTACATACCGTGAAGCCAGATGCGATTATTCATTGTGCAGCCTATACGGCGGTGGACCATGCAGAGGACGATAAAGAAACCTGTTTCGATGTCAATGTGAATGGGACGAAGTATTTGGCAGCTGCGGCAAAAGGTATGGATGCTAAATTTATTTATATTAGCACAGACTATGTGTTTGAAGGCACAGGCACAGAGCCTTTTACGGAAGAAGATGCAGCGAATCCTGTTGGTTACTATGGATTAACAAAGTATGAAGGGGAAAAAGCTGTTCAGTCCCTATTGGACAAGTACTTTATTGTTCGTATTTCTTGGGTATTTGGCATCAATGGCAATAACTTTATTAAAACAATGCTTCGTCTGGCTGAAACAAGAGACGAATTAAATGTAGTAGGGGATCAATATGGCTCGCCTACGTACACCTTTGATTTAGCGAAGCTTTTGTTAGATATGGTAAAAACAGAGAAGTACGGAGTTTATCATGCATCGAACGAAGGATTTACTACATGGGCTGACTTTGCGAAAGAGATTTTTCAAGTGGCAGGAAAAAAGGTGAAAGTAAATAGTATTACAACGGAACAATATCCGACTAAAGCTGTTCGACCAAAGAACTCTCGCATGTCAAAAGACAAGCTAGAGAAGAATGGCTTTCCCCGTCTTCCTGCATGGCAGGATGCATTAACGCGATATATCGCTGAATTACAAGAAGAGGTGAACTAAGGTGGCAAGAAAGAAAGTGTTAGTAACAGGTGGCGCAGGCTTTATCGGCGGAAACTTTGTGCAATATATGGTCAATAAATATCCAGATTACGATATTTATAATGTAGATTTATTAACCTATGCAGGTGATTTAACGAAGCATAAGGAAATCGAAAAGAAGGATAACTATCATTTCGTAAAGGCTGATATTGCCGATCGAGACGCAATAACAGCTCTTTTTGAAAAAGAAAAGTTTGATTATGTGACTCATTTTGCTGCAGAAAGCCATGTGGATCGTTCGATTACAGATCCGGAAATCTTTGTCGTGACAAATGTGCTCGGTACGCAAGTATTATTAGATGCATCAAAGGCAATCGGTGTAACGAAATTTGTTCATGTATCGACAGACGAAGTGTATGGAGAATTAGATTTCGATCCAACAACTTTCTTCACAGAAGATACGCCATTACAGCCAAATAGTCCATATAGTGCAAGTAAAGCATCTTCTGATATGCTTGTTCGTGCATACCATGAAACATTTGGCTTGCCAATCAATATTACACGTTGTTCGAATAATTATGGACCCTATCATTTCCCAGAAAAGTTAATTCCATTAACGATCTCACGCGTTCTAAATGATCAAAAGATTCCTGTTTATGGAGACGGAAAGAACATTCGTGACTGGTTGCATGTACTGGATCACTGTGCAGCAATTGATTTAGTGCTTCATGAAGGCGTAGATGGCGATGTGTACAATGTGGGTGGGCATAACGAGCGCACAAACCTAGAAGTTGTAAAGACCATCATTAGCACCCTAGGCAAGTCAGAAGACTTAATCGAATTCGTAACCGATCGCTTAGGTCATGACAAACGCTATGCGATTGATCCAACTAAACTTGAAGAGTTAGGTTGGAAACCGACCTATACATTTGAATCTGGAATTGCTCAAACCATCCAATGGTATTTGGACAACAAAGAATGGTGGGAGCAAATTATTAGCGGGGAATATCAGAATTATTTTGAGAAGCAGTATATGTTGTAAAGGGAAGCAGAAGGGAGCAATTCTTTTGCTTCCTTTTTCTTGTGTTATATTGAACGGAGTTGTATTGGAAGAATAGAAGAGAGAGCATCTTATATGTAAAGGCTCATCTGGTGTGCGTAGCCTTTCATAGAAAAATGTGATGCTGAACTCTCTTCTGCCTTTCTTCAAGCAGATAAGTTTGTTTCCATGATATCAATTGGTATGATAAAGATGAATCAAACAAGAAAGGATCTTGCAGAATGGCAAATTTAAATATACCTTTATCTGTACTAAACCTTGCTCCAATTCGCGAGGGACAAACGTCTAAAGAAGCAATTGAATCCATGGTAGATTTAGCTCAAGCAACCGAGAAAATGGGTTATAAACGATATTGGATAGCTGAGCATCACAACACTTCTACACTTGTCAGTTCGGCGACGGCCATTTTAATTAAGCATACACTTGAACATACTAATAGCATTATTGTAGGATCTGGGGGAGTGATGCTACCTAACCATTCTCCATTAGTTGTTGCAGAACAATTTGGAACAATGGCAACGATTTATCCGAATCGTGTTGATTTAGGCCTTGGTAGAGCACCTGGGACCGATATGCTGACTGCGAGTGCGCTAAGAAGATCGCAAAAGGATTCTGTTTATACATTTCCAGAGGATGTTAATGCACTTCTTACGTATTTCGGACCTGAAGAAGACCAAGGGTATGTAAAAGCACATCCAGGCGTTGGAACGAATGTACCAATTTATATTCTTGGTTCCTCCACTGATTCGGCTTATTTAGCGGCGAGCTTGGGTTTACCTTATGTTTTTGCATCTCACTTTGCACCAAGATATATGGCAGATGCTATTAAGATTTATCGTGAGCGCTTCAAGCCTTCAAAATATTTGGACAAACCATATATGATGGTTTGCTTGAATTTAATTGCTGCTGAAACCGATGAAGAGGCTGCAGTATTGCAGACATCCACTCATCAATTTTTCCTTAATGTAGTTCGTGGCACGCAAATGCCCCTTCAGCCACCAGTGGAAAGTTTAGATGGTCTTTGGAACTCACAGGAGGAAGAAATGGCAAAATCGATGTCCAGTGTGACTCTTTTAGGAAGTAAAGATTCTGTTCGCAAACAGCTTACAGCATTCCAAGAACGATTTAATGTGGATGAAATTATGGCCGTTTCTTATATTTTTGACGAGGAAAAACAGAAACGCTCTTATGAAATATTGAGAGAAGTAGTAGAGGGAAAGTAAGTTTAAACATATCTAGATTGTTTCATAAAATGGAAAGGGTACTGACTTATCTGTTAAAGTCAGTACCCTTTTATATTATTTATCTTCTTTTTCCTCTTTTTTCTTTTCCTGCTGCTTCTCTTTCTGCTCTTCTGTTATTTTAAAATCACGATCCACCGTTTTGTTTTTTAAATCCTCACTTTTAACCATAACAAGTAACGCCTCCTTTTTTTCTTTTATATAGACGTTTTGAAGTAAGTTAAACTTATTTTTCTATATTAATATTTTAGAATTAAGAAGAAAGAAGACGTGTAAGTGTTGAACTGTCTACGGTTTCACTCATTATCACTTGAATAATAGAACCGGTAAGAAAAATGGTCATAAATGTATACGATTCAAAATAAAGCATGATATAAGGAAAAAAGAAGAAATAGTAATCTCAAGGAGAATCGTTGAAAATGGCCGACAAATGGACATCCTGTCATTAACGATGAGAAAAAGATTAGATTATAAGTAGGAAATCTGACTTTATATATTCACTATTTGAATTATAGAAAACCAATTTATAAAATCAAGATTAAATAAAAAAGATAGAGAGCTAAGAAGGTTACTAATAAAATCTTCTAGGCTCTTTATCTTTTTATTTGCCCTCTACTAATTCTCGAAAAGCAAGGTTTATTATATCTGTCATTTCTTCTATAAATGCTTCGAGCATCTTTCTTCCCTTGTCTCTAGTAGCCAAAGTGGCATCTCCATATACTCCACTTTTACTTATACTACCTAATGATAAAGTAGATTTCCCATAGAGAGTAGACTTTTCAGGATATTCTCTAACGGCTTTATCCATTTGTACTAAATGTTCATTAGTTGCTAACATTAAAGAGGTTTCAACTTCACATGCGTGAATCATGCCATGCCAAGTGGGAGAATCGCAATGTTCATCTAATATTTTTTCTAAGTTTGGATAGAACAAGAATCTTGGGAAAGATTCTACATCTTACTATTTCACACAAAGTACAAATTTATTTTGTCCTGTCCTTAGTAGAATAAAGGAAAGAGGCTTTTTTCTTCGAATGGATAAACATCAATTTGAGATAGAAAGAGATGTGGAAAGATGAGGAATAAAAGAAATGGATTTTATAATTGGATTGGCTCATTATTAGTGTTTATAGGAATTGGAGCTGTGGCTGCTGGCATAGGATTAGTTTCCGAGCCTAATGGTAGTGCGATAGGAATGTCGGTTAAGCTGCTAGAGGATTCTCCGTTTCAAAGTTTTTGGTTTCCAGGAATTATATTATTTTTAATTAATGGACTTGGTAGTTTCTTTGGCGCTTTTTTATCTTTCAAAAGGCATGAGTTATCCGGAATAGTAACGATTGTTTTAGGGATTGCCATGATAATTTGGATTTCTGCACAAGTATATTGGATGGGCTTGATAAGTTGGATGCAGCCAGTTTATCTTATCTTTGGGATAATAGAAATTATTTTTGGATGGGCAGTAAGAAAGGAAAAGTAAAGAGGAGGGAAGTGAAGGGACGGTTCTACCGTATCTTTTTTTGAGAGAACCACGAAAGGGAAGTAGAAGAACCGTCCTCTGATTCCCATGCTTATTACCAGCTTGCTTTTTTTAGTCCAGGAATTTGGCCTTTGTAGGCTAATTCTCTTAAGCAAATGCGGCATAGTTTAAATTTGCGGTATACAGAATGAGGTCTTCCGCATTGTTCGCATCGTGTATATTCTTGTACTTTATATTTAGCAGTACGTTTTTGTTTATTGATAAGTGCTTGTTTAGCCATTATTCAGCCTCCTTTTATAATAATTATTATAACTTAATAGTAATTTTAATGAAATAGGAGATTAATGGTATTACTTATATGTTTGAATTTTGAAGGATAAAATTATATCGAATAAAGAACAATAGAATTAGTCAGGAAGGAGGTGTGAGGATGAAAAGTCAAGAGTTTGGAGTGCATGAAGTAACCGATATGCGTGAAATAATTAATTTCAAAGGATCTTGCCTTGCTCAGTCAAAAGAGAGATTAGAAAAGGTAGAGAACGAGGAACTAAAATTACTGATTGAAAAAAGTGCTCAGTTAGGAACAACTTCTTTAAATCAAATGAAGAATCTTTTAAGCAAAGCGTCTACACAAATTACTCAGTAACTAGGAGGGGTTCATATGATTGAAAAAGAATTAAGCTTTTCTGATCATGTTATTGCAACTGATATGTTATTTGAAACAAAAGCGGCTGTTAAAGATATAGCAGCTGCATTAACGGAGTCAACTACATCAGAGATACGTACTTTTCTCAAACAAGAATTAAGAAATGCAATTGATCAGCATGAACAAATCTATAGCTTTTTACAGGACAGAGGAATATACAATGCTTATAATGTCCCCCAACAGTTAGAAAAGGATTTGGCTTACGCAGAACGTTCCTTAAATCAATAAAGTTACATATATCTTTGGAAAGTAGGTGTATAAGATGCAGGAAAACCTAGGTACGCATGAAGGATTAGAGCTTCATGAATTAATTACGTTTAAGAGTCTATGTGTTACAAAGGCATCAATTATGCAATTGTTAGTTTCTGATGAAGAATTAAAAACAATTATGCAGCAGGATGTGGAAGTTTCATCTAAACATATTGAAGCTTTGAAAAATTATATTTCTTAAAGGTGGTATATAAGAGTGAATGGATTTATTGGAAAACTAACAGGAATGGCTCCTTTATCAGATCAAGTGATTGCAACAGACCTATTAATAGCTGCAAAGTCAGGGATTAAAAGCTATGCTTTAGCAATTACAGAAACGGCGACACCTGAGGTTAGAAATTTATTAAAACAGCAATTGGAGGAAGCCATTACACTTCATGAGCAAATTTCAACTTATATGATTAATAAAGGCTATTACCATCCATACGACACAGAAAAACAAGCACAAATGGATTTAAATACAGCAGAAACTGCTTTAAATCTAGTGAACCACTAGCAGGGGGAGATCCTCCTGCTTTCTTTTTTTATACTTTGTAAAGGAAACAGAAGAATCGTCCCCTCGAGTACTTTGCTGAAAATCGGGTATAAATAATAGTATGGAGGTGATTGTGAATGGTTGAAGACATAGGAAAGGCGACTTCGAATAATAAACAGATGAATATGGATAATCCAGAGCAATACCCCACTGAGAATGAAAGCTTGTTTGATAAATTTGAAATAGAACAAACAGTTGATCCAATTCCTATGGAAGATTTAAAAGAAGAACTTCGAGAAGAAAAGGCGAAACATGATACAAAAAATACATCTTCGAGTGAAAAAAAGTATAAGACAGGCATGTAATGCAGAGGGACGGTTCTCCTGCTACCTAGTCCCGTCCCTTAATATTAAATCACTTATATTGCTGTCAAGCCACCATCAACAATAAACTCTGAACCTGTTGAGTAACTAGATTCATCAGATGCTAGGTATAGGACTATATTAGTTACTTCTTCTGGTTGGGCAACTCTCTTTAGTGGTATATGCTTCGAAAATTCTTCTACAGCAGCTTTCGTATCTTCTTGAATAACCATTGGTGTCGCAATAACTCCAGGATGTACGGAATTTACGCGAATCCCATAATGAGTGCATTCTACTGCAGCAGCTTTTGTAATTCCTCGAACAGCAAACTTGGTATCTGTATATCCTACTGCTCCACCGACTATTCCGTTGATAGAAGAAATATTAATAATCGACCCACCACCAGCTTGTTGCATAGAAGGGATTACGGCTTTTATACCGAGAAAAACAGATACTTGGTTAATATCGACAATTCGACGATAATCACTCTCTGTCATTTGCAAGATTGATTTAGCAGCTGTAATTCCAGCATTATTTACTAAAATATTCACAGAACCAAATTTTTCTTCTGCTATAGCAATTACTGATTCCCACTCCTCGGCTTTTGTAACGTCCTGTTTAAAAAATAAAGCGTTTTCACCTAATTCCATAGCTAATGCTTGTCCTTTTTCTTCATTTAGGTCGGTCAAAATAACTTTTGCACCCTCCTTAATAAAGCGACGGGCGTGAGAAGCTCCCATTCCTTGAGCTGCCCCAGTGATAATAGCAATTTTTCCTTCCAATCGAGACATAAAAATTCCTCCTAAAGTGATAAATTTGGTTTAAGAAGGCTGTTTCTGTATGGATTGTTGTTTAACGGAGTCTGAATATACTTGCTTCTGTGGAGATACTACTTTATTTCCGCTAATACCACAGGATTCTTCGTTTATTTAGTCTCCCGATAATTTTGGATATCTATTTTTCTAAGGAAAACAACAATCTATTAAAAAATCAGCAGCAAAGAAAAACGATGGTAATATGGCAAAACATTTAAACTACATATGTAAATTAACAGAAATTTATAGTGTTGTCAAAGATAATACGCTATTAATAGTTTTAACTATAATTAAGAGAGATACTCCGAAAATTATGTATGGTATAATTTAAAAAAATTGTAGGGTGGTAATAAATAGTGATAAAAGCTGATCGGAGAATTGTGAGAACACGTAATAATTTGAAGAGGGCTATGCTTGAATTAGTAAAGGAAAAGGAATTTAAAGATATATCCATTACGGAAATAGCGAAAGCAGCAAACTGTAATAGAGTAACATTTTATTCTCATTATGAAAGTAGTACACAGTTATTGGAAGATATTTTTCGAGATTATTTAGAGCAATTGACCATGAATTATAAACAGAGTTTTGCTGGTAAAAAGACTTTCTCGCTATCGGATCCGTCTCGTAATATTGCCATATTTAAATTTATCTATGATAATTCCTTTGTTTTCTCATTAATGCTAATGGGCGAAGTTATCCCTGGTTCTCAAAATATTTTTTGTGAAACCATTGCGAATATCAGTCGTAGAGACTTAGTTTTAAAAGAAGAAATATGGTTTGATATAGAGGCATTAAATTTGTATGAAACATATGCGCTTTTAGGATTATTTATTTATTGGATAAAAACAGATTTTCAAAGTACACCAGAGGAAATGGCGAAAAGATTGGCCTATATCTATTCAACAACCTTAGGGGAAGTCATGGTAAAAGACGAACAATAATAGGGGGATGACGTTGTCGGTTCGGTAAATGATTGCCAAAGGAAAAAGTGCCGCTTGCATGAACGCTTTTTGGCACTTTATCTTTTGGCGAGAGTACACTAATTAATTATCTCTTTGGAAATGCAACAGCATATTGCTTAGGCATTTCTGTTTCTTTGCGTAGCTGTGCAGCAGCTTCAATTGTCCAATATGGATTACGAAGCATGCCTCTTCCCACTGCAACAAGATCAGCATCTTCATTGCCAATGACAGAGTTTGCTAATTCTGCTGAGTCTAATCTTCCAACAGCGATAACTGGTACACTTAACTCTTGTTTAAAGGCACGAGCTAAAGGAACCTGATAGGCAACGTGTGTGCCAGGTCGTCCCGCTGCAGCAATTGGACCTTCTCCACCTGCACTAACATGGAAAATATCTACGCCAGCTTCTTCATATTTTTTAGAAAATGCAACACTTTCTTCCATATCATATCCGCCTTCAACGTACTCTTTTCCAGAAACTCGCATGATTAACGGCATATCAGCTGGCATTTCTTCTTTAACTGCTTTAATGATTTCCACACCAAACTTCGTTAAATCTTGGCCATATTCATCTTCACGCTTGTTAGTGTATGCAGACTGGAACTGATGAATTAAGTACCCATGAGCCCCATGCAACTCGATTGTATCAAAACCAGCTTTAATCGCACGAACAGTCGCTTGGCGGAATTTTTCTACCATTTCTTCAATTTCTGCAGTAGTTAATTCTCTTGGTGTTTTCGATTTATCATCAAATGGAATAGCTGATGCAGAGACTGGCTGTGGTGCATCTTCTGCCTTTCTGCCAGCATGAGCAATTTGGATACCCACTTTTGCACCGTATTGATGACAAGCATCAACAATTCGTTTTAATGGAGCAATATGCTCGTCAGACCATAAACCTAAATCGTTATCTGTAATGCGACCATCCGGTTCTACATCTGTCATTTCAATAATGATTAACCCAGCACCACCGATTGCACGACTTACATAGTGAACATAGTGCCAATCTGTTGCGATTCCGTCCTTTTTCTCCACTGAATATTGACACATTGGAGGCATTACAACACGGTTTTTTAATTCTAGTCCTTTATATGAAAAAGGAGTAAATAAATCCTTCATAACCAAGCCTTCTTTCATTGAAAATTATATTGTTTGTCTAAAACGGTACCACCAGCTAGAGCGTATTTCAACTATTATGCTTTTAGATGATGTTTTTACAGAACTATTATGTACAAAAAAATGTAACAAATTCGTTTAACAGTCGACAACCATCATTTTTATTACATTGCTTTTATCAGCTACCAACATTAAGAGAGAGGTATAAATCCTTTTACTATAACAAATGAAGGGAATATCCAAAAAGAATTAGAAAGATAGAATAGTAGTATTACCAAGTAGGTAAAAACCAACCGAAGTAATAAACAAGCTTTGCAAATGGAAAATAGTGATTGAGAACAAGTGACCAATCTTTATTATAGTTGATCCGTTCTAGATGAGTGTTTGTCGAAATACAAAGAAATTTCCCAGGTAATAATAGTACACTGGGATATTGGAAGAGAACAACCAAACCAAACACTGGATATATGCAATTAATATTAAATGGATTTATTCCGTTAGTGTTAGTAGAGAAGCGATGTTTTTTCAGAATTTATAATGATATTTAGAAGGAAAAATGTTGTTAAGGATAGTAAATAAGCAGCTAGAATGTTAGGAAATAGATGATGTCTTTTCATAATATATAGTTTTTCGCGGCAAAAGAGTTTTGTAAGATAGATTAAAATATAAATATGTTCAAAAAATTAAAAATTTTTCAAAAATAATCGGAATTTGTTGAACATACTTTCTTTCTTCATCCATATTTTTATAATAAAATAGTACAAAGAATATAAAATAGTCAGTATAAAGGCAAACTTTCCTGAAAAGGAGGGACGCAAAGTCACAGATCTAAGGCAACAGCTATGATGGCTGGATTACCAGATTATTGGAATGGAGATGAGGAAATGAAATTTGGTGCTATTATTTGTTTTTTTAAAAGACACCATAAATTTAGCTATTACTCCAATAAATGTGTACGATGCGGAAAAAAAAGAAAAGTTTAAATGTTGAATCAGCTATTGGATAATATTTTTTGACAGAGCAAGACTCTATATGGGTCTGGCTCTTTTTATATTAAATAGAACTTGCAAAAACAAATGGTATTAGTTTTTGTGTAAGGAGGTTTAACCAATGAGTACTATTCATCACAAGTTTTTATATCAATTAACTTTTTTGTCAAAGATTTTCCCGGTAAACTGCTTTTCATGAAGAAAAGTATGGAGAAAGGCATTTAACTGGTTCAAAGCAAAGGAAGATGATAAAATAGTTCAGTCACTTAACTAAATGCAAGAATTACGTTATATTAATATTAGCTAAATTATTCATAAAAGTAAAATATCTAGAGAGGATGCTCGTCTCATTTGATGTAGCATTTTGCTAGTACAATGCTGCACTTTATGAAGGGAGAAATTATGTCAATAAGGACGATTATAGCTGATGAAGACAACCGAATGAAAGCATGTATTCGTTATTATCTAAAGGCTTATAAACAAATAGAAGTCATTGATGAATGTGACAATGGAATGGAGTTAGTGGATAAGCTTTTGCAGTGGCAGCCAGATTTAGTTATTACAGAAATAGATTTACCATTATTAAATGGACTTGAAGTGATGAAACGATGTAGTGTACAAAACTTGAATATTCCTTTTATTTTTCTTGCAGATTCTGAAGAATTTGCATTTTCTGCATTTGAATTAGGAGCAACGGACTATCTTGTAAAACCAATAAAGAAATCCCGATTATATAAAGCAACTGAAAAAGCCAAGCGAAAAATAGCTTGGAAAAATAAGAATAAGGAACTGGTTTCTTTTAATAATTTACCAGTTAAATTTAGTAAAGGGATGCATTATATAAAAAAGGAGGACATTCTTTTTATTGAGAAGATAGAAAGGAAATCTTATATATACACAACAGATAAAGTATTTCAAACACAGGAAAACATCGGTGATTTGCTATATCAATTAAATGACACCTTTTTACTATCACATCGTTCTTATATTATTAATCTAGAAAAAGTAGCCGAGGTTCGTTCTTCCAAAGAATCTTTTATCGCATCTTTTAATGGGGTAAAAAGAGGTGCGAAAATATCAAAGCTAAAAATTAATGAAGTAAAAAGAAGAATGGGCATACAATTAAAAATGTAATTCCTTTTGCCTATTAAATAGGAATCGAATCTAGTTATGATATGACAAATCGTGGACATTTATGTCGAAAAATAGCATATTTTGCAGAAGGTTTAAAATGTTTATTATCCTGTTTAAAAAGTACTTATTGGATTCCAAAATGGCTCTATTTATGTCTGAAATGCTACATATTAAATAGACAATTAATGACAAAGTAGGTAAATTTACAGATAGGATAGAAAAATGGAAATAATCATGATTTTTGCCCTATTTTGGAGGAAACCTACGTGGATGAATTAACCGTATTAAAGGATAAAAACTATTATCATGTGTATCAACCGATCTGGAATATTAAAAAGTGGGAAATAATTGGATATGAATCATTATTTCGAATTGCAAATCAAGAAATGTCGATTGAAACATTTTTTGAAGAGGCGAGAGAAGAAAATCATCTATTTGAATTAGATACCTTTCTAATCAATAATACAATTGAAAACTTCCAATCTCTTTCACCAAGAAGAAAAAGGCCCCTATTTGTAAATATTTTTCCATCTACCATTTTAAATAAAGGATTTAATATGTTTGTTTCAACTTTAATAAGGAATTTTCCAACGATGAAAGGAAAGATAGTCTTTGAAATAAATGAAACCATTTTAGAAAGAGCATTATGGGATATGCCATTATTTAAGGAAGGACTCTCGATTCTAAAGGCTAATCAATTTCAAATAGCTATTGATGACTTTGGAAAAGGGGTGGCAAATTTCCAATGTATTATGGAGATAACTCCTGACATTATTAAAATAGATCGCTATTTTTCAAATAATTTAGCATTTTCACCGGAAAAGCAAAAATTTATTAATCATTTATTAAATATTGCAGATGAAAAGACGAAAATTATCTTAGAAGGAATTGAAGAAGAAACAGATCTAGCAATGACAAAGGTGTTAAGGGTTCCTTTTGCACAAGGTTTTTTGTTGGGGAAACCAGAAATTCTTGTTTAATATACTGGTTTAGAAATAAAACAGAAGAATGATCAGACTATCAACTAGCTAAGTTTTGGGATGGAACAAAAGAAAATATTATATTATATATGGGAGAAACTAGCGATTTATTCTATCGTCATTGGAAAAGTTACAAAATTAGTTATAATTCATTTAGTGGATTTACAAGAGAGGAGGATTGGAAACGCATCCTGTTTCTTGTGAATTGGAATAAGGATTTATGATGTAAAGATGGTTTGCTCCATTAGTAATTCCTTACCTAAACATTAAGTACAAGATGAATGGGAAGTGTTCTTTTATAGAAAGGAGAGAGAATGGAAACGCTAACGATAGCGGTAGCTGATAAGGATTCCGATATAATTGTTTCTATAAGGGAATCTATTGCTATACATTCTAATTTTGAAATAATAGGTGAAGAAAAAACTGGTGAAGATTTAGTAGAATTGATTTTTTTAAAACAACCGAATGTAGTTATTGTCGACTATGACTTGCCATCCATCCATTCCACTCTTTTTAACAGCGAATATAAAGAGTTTCTTCCCGCTTTTCAACTAATCCTAATAGGAAGGGATAAGAGCCTTGCAATTGAAGCATTTAATTACTCGGCAATTGGTTATTTACCAAGACCAATTGACTTTTCCCGATTAATTTCCTGCTTATATAAAGCAAAAGACTTTCTTTCTATGAATTTACAGAATGCAACGGATAATAGAATCCTGATTAAATTAAACAATGGTTTTGTCTACATACAGTTGGAAGATATATTATTCATAGAAATAATAGCAAGGAAAACGATCATACATACAGTCAATAATATGTATGAAACAACTGATACCCTCCAATCCTTTGTAGACCGATTGCCATGGTATTTTTACCGTACCCATCGCTCCTTCCTGATAAACCTAAAAAAAGTCGAACGCATCGAATTATTTGGTGAATCCTACCTAAGCTATTTCAAAGGAACCAATAAGTCAGCAGGCATTTCAAAATTAAAAATCCGCAAAGTTCATGCGCTTTTGATTAGGTAAGGGTTAGGATATCCACAGAGAGACGGTTCTACTGAGGAACGTTGTTCAACTAATCCCTTCTAATATATATTTTCTTCTACGACGTTGAAATAAGTGATCCAAACTATGTAAAAGGTCAAAAGATTTGGATAAATAGTTCTTACAAAAGACGTCCCTCTATCTCCCCGCCTTTGCGGAATTTGGAAGGTGTGTATTTTTTTTGGCGTTTAAACATTTTGATGAAATAGCTTGGGGTGTCAAAGCCAACTTCCATTGAGATATCGATAATTTTTCTATCAGTTTGGAACCGGATTCATCTTAGGATTAATTTCCGTGATGCTAGCAGATACTGTAGACCTTGGTGAGTGGAAAAATAATGTGCGCGCAGCAGGACTGTTAACATCTGCATCGAGCTTTGGTACTAAATTTGGCATGGAAATAGGCGGTGCTATAACTGCAGCAGTCCTTTCTGCAAGTGGTTATGTTGCTAATCAACAACAAACAGCGACCTCTCTACATGCCATAGAATTTAACTTTATATGGCTACCAGCAATCTGTAGTACTCTAGCCATTATCGCACTACTATTTTATAAATTTGACAAACAAGAACAACAAATTATCCGTGAACTACAGAAAAAGAGAGGGGCTTGAGGTGTAAAAAAGGACGAATCTAACTCTAGAAACTCCAGAGGATTCCAAAAGCATGTAGTATCGATCAAAAAATGCCTCACTCCATGGTAGGATAAAGTTGGTTTCCCGACCACAATATCTCACCAAGGAAGGAGGCATATCCTATAAAGGACAAAAATAGTATAACATATTCAACGTGTAATGATAACGACCTCTAGTATTTGTACCAAACTATAATTTTTTCCAAAAAGAGTTAATAACTATTACTCCTTAATAAGAAGATAGATAAAATAAGGTGCTCCTAAGCAGGAGAGCACAAGGCCGACAGGGATTTCTGAGCCAACCATTAGGCTTTTTGCGATTATATCTGATGTTAATAAGAGAAGGGCTCCTATTAAAGCTGCAACTGGCAGGAGACGTTGGTTTTTTGGGCCAACCAGCATTCTTGCTAAATGTGGGGCAAGGAGTCCTAAAAAGGATATCCCACCACCAACAGAAACACAAGCGCCTGAAAGTCCTACAGCAATTAGTAAAAGTAATCCTCGTTCTCTTTCAATGGATACACCAAGCCCTTTGGCGAGATTATCTCCTAGCTGCAATAAATTGATGGATTGAAATTTACTTATAGCAATCGGAACAAGAATTAGTATCCAAGGTAAAAGAGCAAGAACATAGCTCCAACTAGCACTCCATATACTCCCCGATAGCCAAATAGTCGCTTGTGTAAAATCGCGAGGATCCATCATCAATTGAAAAATAATAATCAAGGCACCAAATGCAGCGTTAATTCCTATACCAACCAATACTAATCGAACTGGTGTAACCCCATCCTTCCAAGCGATCACATAAATTAATGCAGCAGCAATTAATGCTCCAACAAGGGCGAAAAATGGCATAATATAAACAGATAAAGGTCCTGATTGAAAAACACTTCCTTGAATAAAGAAGATATAAAGAATAACGGCAAAACCGGCTCCAGAATTAATACCAATAATCCCTGGATCCGCTAAACTATTTCTCGATACTCCTTGCAAAATTGCCCCAGCAATAGCCATTCCGATTCCAATTAAAATCGCGATTACTGATCGGGGTAGCCTAAAATTATATAAAATATTAAAAGTTTGGGTGGAGCCTGTGCCTGTAAAGGCATCGATAATCTCAATCGGACTAATTTTAATCGTGCCGATATTTAGACTAAGAAAGAATACGCAAATAATCGCCACAATAAGAATCGTACTAACGATAAATAATTTAGTCTTACTTGATTTGGAAGAAAGCATTATAGACCTCTCCCTTCTCGACGTGCTAAATAAAGAAAGAAAGGAACTCCAATTATTGCGGTGATTGCCCCTAAAGGTGTTTCAAAAGGTGGGTGAACCAAACGGGCGACTACATCGGACAATACTAATAGAAGAGCACCTACGACTGCAGAACAAGGAATGATTAATCGATAATCTGATCCTACAATAAAACGAACGATATGGGGGACAACAAGTCCAACAAAACCGATGGTTCCGCCGACTGCAACGGCAGCTCCAGTTAAAAGCAAGACTACAATGGTGCCTAATAGCTTTACAAAACCGACCTTTTGCCCTAAACCAGAAGCAACGTCCTCTCCTAAGCTTAAGATTGTAATCGATTTGCTAATGAAAAACGCCAAGATCAATCCTATAATTGCTACAGGGATAAGCAATTGGACATTAATCCATTGTACTCCTGCCACTCCTCCTGCATACCAAAAACTAATATCTTTTGCGACATCAAAACGAAGGGCAATTCCTGTTGAAATAGACCCAAGAAGTGCACTAATGGCTGTACCTGCAAGAGCTAATTTCATAGGCGTTAATCCTCTTTTTGAAAGAGCACCAATTAAAAAAACTAAGGCTGCGCCTAAACCTGCACCGACAAAAGCAAATAGCATAATAACCGTATTTGAAACAACAGGGATAAAGGCAAATGCGATAGATACCGTGAACATAGCACCAGAAGTAACCCCCATAATAGAAGGGGAAGCAAGTGCGTTTCTCGTCATCCCTTGCATGATTGCACCAGAAACAGCAAGACTTGCACCGATAAAAGTGGCTGCAAGTGCTCTCGGTAAACGCAAACGATAAATGATTTGATGGGCAGTTGAAGTGCTATCAAAATGAAAAATTCCTTGTAAAACGGTTGATAGATTAATGTCTGCTACGCCTAAAATAATGGACAAGCAAATAGAAATTAAAAGGAAAAGGATGCCGATTACGAGAACTAATGCTGCAGATTTTGGTCTATATATTGTCGCTTTGTCACTTTCTAAAGAATGGCTTTTAGTCATGAAGAACCCACTTTCCGATAAATAGAGATAATAAAATATGTAAATTGTTGAATAATAAATAACTGTGGTAAACTTATCAACTAATTTTACTATAAAATTAGTTGGAAATCGATGTTAATATTGAAAGTGATAATCGTTTTCAATTATAATCAAGTTATAACCAATTAGGAGGATACATAATGAAAAATCGCAACATGAAATCAATATTATTTATTTGTTTACTACTGGTTTTCACTGTTCTAGCAGCATGTGGAAATAATAATAGTCAAGAAGAAAATGACAATACAGAGAACGGATCTTCGGAACGTACACTAACTGACGCGATTGGAAATGAAGTGACGGTTCCAGCAGAGCCTAAAAGTATTATCGGCTCCTATTTGGAAGATGATTTAGTAGCATTAGGTGTGACACCTGTAGCTCAATGGTCTATTCAAGAAGGTAATGGAGTTCAAGATTACCTACAAGAATACTTAAAGGAAGTTCCAACAATTGACTCAACTCTACCATATGAAGCAGTATCTAGCTTTACGCCTGATTTAGTATTAATGTCTTCCGCATCAGCAGTGGAAGGGGCGAAATATGATCAATATGCGAAGATTGCTCCAACGTATGTAGTTGCCAAAGAAAATAATAATGATTGGCGCACAAGATTACAAACAATTGGTGAAGTTGTAGGGAAAGAAGAAGAAGCAGAGAAGGTATTATCAGACTATAACCAAAAAGCTGAAGAGGCAAAAACAAAAATTCAAGAATCTATTAAGGATGAATCAGCTGCAGCAATCTGGCTTGTCTCTAATCAATTATTTATTGTTGGAGAAAATGTATCTAGTGGCGCTGTACTATATGGAGATTTGGGATTGAAGGTACCAGAAGTAGTAAAAGAAATTTCAGCTACAGCTACAGGTAACTGGTCTGCCATTTCATTAGAAAAATTAGCACAACTTGATGCAGATCACTTATTCTTAATTAACAGTGACGGAGAAGGAGCAGAATTACTTAAAGATTCCTTATGGTCTAATATCCCGGCTGTGAAAAATGGAAATATCTACGAATATGGACCAGATACAAGCTGGCTATACTCTGGACCAATTGCGAATAAGCAAATTATTGACGATGTTGTCGAAAGCTTAGTGAAATAAGAAGAGAGATGAGACAGTTCCGATAATAATCTTTTCTCTTAATAAAAACAGTAGAAAAGCGACCAGGCTATTTCTACTGTTTTTATTTTGTGATGATTTAAACTCAAATATATTTTTAGATGATTCATTTCCTACTTCATTTTAGACAATAACCAGTTGTTATTACCATCTAATCTTAATTGACCGCTAATGGTTGAACTTTCAATAGTCTGTCCATGAAGCTTTCTGTAATCTCGAGGAGACATAGAAAAATGTTTCTCAAAAGTATTGCTGAAATACTGTCTGCTATTAAAACCAGCTTGAAAGGCGATTTCCGTTATCCTTTTATTTGAGTTGATTAGTAAAAAGCAGGCTCGTTCAAGTCTTTTTTTAGATATAAATTCATTAATAGAATAGCCTGTATAATCTTTGAAAAGCTTGTGGAGATAAGACTTATTAATCCCCACTTCTTCGGCTATTTTAGGAACATTGAGGTCGTCTTCTAAATTAGCATGAATGAATGTAATTGCCTTATTAATGTAGCGCATTCCTTTTGCATTATTATCTATGGTAAGTGCGTGAAATAGCTCCAGTATCATTCTTTGAAAGAGAATATTTGTTAAAAAAGTAAATTCAGATGTTTTAGCATGAGTATTGGTCATGAGATTAATTAAATCTTTAATAGCATAGCCTAAACTTCGAGAATCGTTCGATACTATACATATTGGCTTTGTTAATGAAATTTCTTTATATGGTTCAGAGGCATTCTTTAGTGGCTCTAAATCAAAGTCACTAACCTCAGATCCAATTGAGAACTCAATATTTAGTACAGTACAGGGTTGGGTAACTAATAATTTATGAGGAATGAAGGAATCAAGGAAAATAAACTCTTTTTCCTTTAATAAAAATGTTTGATCATTTACTGTTATTTCACAACTACCAGTCGTTACATACATAATTTCGCAGGAAGAATGCTGATGTGTGTCCATATTAAAACTTGATAAATTAAGAGCATAAAATGCAGTCAGTCTTGCGTAACGACAATCTTTTCTATAGATACTCATATGATCACCTTTCTAAATAAAAAATGCGACAATATCTTTCTTTTAGCGTTTATTTAAAAAATAGGTTAAGCCTTTTTTCTTCTATTATAATATCATTGTTAATGAAATCGTTATCAAAATATTTTGGGGTGAAAAACATATGACATTTTTAGATTTTGCTAAGACTCCGCCTATGGGCTGGAATAGTTGGGATTGTTATGGTGCTTCTGTTAGAGAAGAAGAAGTGAGAGAACATGCTTTATTTATGAGCAAGCATTTGAAACCGTTTGGGTGGGAGTATATCGTAGTTGATATCCAATGGGCAGAGCCAGAAGCTAAATCGACTAAGTATAATCAATTTTTCCCGTTAAATATGGACGAATATTCAAGGTTAATTCCTGCAGAGAATCGATTTCCTTCCTCTAAGCAGGGTCAGGACTTTAAGGCTTTAGGGGAATATATTCATCAATTAGGATTGAAATTTGGGATTCATATCATGCGTGGAATTCCTCGGCAAGCTGTTCATCAAAATACTGCTATTAAGGGAACAGATAAACGGGCTAGAGATATTGCCATGAACAATATTTGTCCTTGGAACTCGGATATGTATGGGGTTAACGTTGATTTGCCAGAAGGACAGCTTTATTATGACTCTTTAATGGAGCTTTATGCCTCTTGGGGAGTGGATTTCATTAAAGTGGATGATATTGCTTATTCAAGATTATATGATGATGCCCATAAAAAAGAGATCGCGGCTATTCGTAAAGCAATAGACAAAACAAAACGACCGATTGTTCTTTCTTTATCACCTGGTCCAGCACAAGTAAAAAATGGAACATTTTTGCAAGATCATGCTAATATGTGGAGATTAACGGATGACTTTTGGGATCACTGGGATGCTTTATATTGTATGTTTGATCGAGCAGCAGAGTGGGTTTCCTATGTTCGAAAAGGAAATTGGCCAGATTGTGATATGTTGCCATTAGGTCATATTGGGATTCGTGCTGTTGATGGAGGCGGGGGAGATAACTGGACAAGGTTTACAAAGGACGAACAGTATTTGTTAATGAGTTTATGGACCATTTTCAATCTCCATTAATGTATGGAGGAACATTGCCAGATATTGATGGTTTTACTTTAAGCTTATTTACAAATGAAGAAGTATTAAATATGTATCATACCTTAAATTATCGTCGACAAATTTATCGTGATGATAATTGGGTTGTTTGGGAAGGGCGTAGTGACAAAGAGGAATACGTCGCTTTCTTTAATATAGGTGAGGCTAATCTGGATATCCCCAGAGATTTATCTGATAGATTTATAGGGGAGAGTAAAGTAGTGCGAGATTTGTGGGGAAAAAAAGATATTCGATTGGAAGAACAAATAGTAAACGCTCATGGAGCACTATTAATTAGAAAATAAGAAACAGATAAAAAGCCTCAAAGTTATAGACAAAGGGAATCAGAATGAAAGAGCTGTCCCCTTTTTTTGCATTCTGATAATTTGATAGATGTTGATTCAGCAGTTCTTGTATACGTCAATAATATTTTAATTATTTTGATATATTTTTAATAGAAGCATAATAATGGTAAAATCAGATCAATCAGTGAGGAACTCGGAACTTCTATTACTGATTGGTCTTTGGGCAGAAAACAATGTCAGAGAGAAAAAAGAAACTACTTTTCCAAATACTCCCCTAAAAAAGATTCACCGTTACGGTAAAATCGTGGGTCATATATACCAATTCTATTATTATCCTCTACTACTACAACAAATGGTGACCATTGATATAGAGTAGCTGCAGCAGGATTTTCTGCAAATAACAAATCAAGATCAACATTATTGCTAGAGGTAATTCGCTCCACAAATTCAGCATTTGATAGAAGAGAATCATTAATTATATCTACTGTATCACCATTTTTGCCAACAATAGTAAAGTGCCATGGGATAAAGCTGGCGGAAAGTGCTAGATCTTGATAATCTTCTTGATAATATTTGTATAAAATAGAGCCTTGTATAGATTGAAGGGCGATATGGAGCACAATTAATATCCAACCGATGCGGAATAATAGATGTGTCTTTACTTTTGGATAAATCTTAGTCGCGACAAAAGCAAGTAAAAAGATAAACCAGATAACTAAATCAACGATTGGAATTGTTCCAAAGGTTAGTCGAACAGTAGAAAAGGGTTCAAGGTAGCCTGTTCCCCATGCATTAAACACATCACTAGTATTATGGATGAATACGGCAAGAAGTGCGATAAAGAACGATTGGATTCCTTTGATTTTAAAAATATAACGATTGATGATGTAAAACAATAATGCCCATATTGGAGCTAGAAAAACAGAGTGCGTAATTCCTCTATGCCACAATTGGTATTGACCAGTGGTATCCCATAGTTGTGAAATAACGTCAATATCAGGAATTTGACTTGCTCCTATGGAGGTAAGGAGAAGAGCATATTTTTCTTTTTTACTCATTTGTTCCTTATTAACACTTTGGTAAATTCCGACACCGAATAAAGTATGTGTGATAGTATCCATATTTCCCCCGTTTTAAAATGAAAGTAGCTTTTTTATAGTAAAATAGTATCTTTGCTTTTTTTCCTGTTAATAATCTCTTTTGCTAATGAAAATTCGAGGAAGATTGGTGGGAAATTAATTGTCCATAGAGGTCTGATTGGATTACCTACCCATCATTGAGATTAAAGGTCCCTCCACTGATGGGTAGGTTTTTTATAGTTTTTCTAATATTTCAATATATAGCTCATTTTTAGTGGATGTACCCTCATTCATTTTGACTAGATGATACATCACAATAATAAAAAAGAATAACCACGTAAATAGTTTTACAATAAAATCGAATGTTTCATTTCCCATTACTTCTGTGTTAAATAGTCCCGGATTTTGAATAAGGTATAAAAGGATTCCACTAAATATCGTAGAAAAGATAGCCATAAAGGTAGTGTTAAGAGTGACCGCGTTTCTTTGTGCCTTGAAGTATGCTAGTAATAGTTCTCTTTTTTCCTTATCAATTTTTGTAAATGTCTCTTGGATAAGCTCGAGATTATCGATTAGATTAAACTTTGGCTTGATGTCCTTAAAAAGACTTTGTTCTAGCCTCTTATCCCCAATTCCTCCATTATCCATCCATTCTAAAAGGCTTTTATAATGCTTTTTTTTCCAACTAGTTTCTCTATTAGAGAGTAAATGTAAAAAGCTATCTAATAGAAAAATAATAAAAATGGAAAGTAAAATCGAGAAAATGCCTTTGACAGCGGATTGATTTAACATTTCTGCTGCACCAATTATTGCCAATCCTGAAAATAATACAATAAATATAAAAGTAGCCCATAATATTCTGTTCATTAGATCATCACCAATACATATATGTAATTTAAGTAATATTTAACTTTATTTCCATTATAGCAATTAATTGGATGGAAACATAGGAAGGTTATTCTACTTTTTATAGAAGAACGAGAAAGTACTGTCTTATATTATTGGAAGGCTATAGTGACGGGGAACTATTATTGATTCTTTGGACGAGTTGTTAACTTTATTGGGTATTTACTGGTAAGAAGAAAAATGAATTTATACATAAGAGTAAAAGGCTGGGATAAAACAAAATATAGAATGGTTAAAGTCGAACAATCTCTATATAAATAATGGCTAATTTTTAGATATTTAGATATGGTTATTTTTGTTTAAAAAAACAAGTCGAGAAACCAATTCGTTCCATTGCGATACAGACACTAGATGAGTAGAGGAGCAACCTAAGCATTCTCGACTAAAAGGAGACCACTGAAAAACTGCAATATCATTATAATTGTTGGTGGCTGACTTTTAAATTTAGGTATTTCATTTGTTTTCCGAGGCGACAGCTCGCTTTCCATGGGGCGAGCGCCGAGCCGCTTCGTCACTGCGTTCCTGCAGGGTCTCGGACTTTCTCGCTGCTCCCATAGGAGTCGAGCTATCGCCTCTCCAAACCAACTTAATATTTGCTCTCATATAAATAAATCCTTATTTAATTTGGAAAATCTATACTTTTTCAGTGACCTCCATAGTCGCAATAAGGAGTCATAAAACGGCTTGAAAGTTGATATTCCAATAATTTCAAGTGGGAGGCATAAGGGAAGCCCTATGGAAAGTGAAGTGCATTCTGTTTGCAGGTGATATCCTAAAATCGTCTTTTCTTAATAATTTATAAACGCAAACAATTATAGGGATTTTTATTAACATCTCCGTATAATTGTTCTCGGGTTTATATTCATTTTGAATCTTATTTCCTAACCCATACATTTTAAGATACGAAATTAGATACAGTTGAATCGTTAATAAAAATTGTAGCATTGTAGAGTGCTAGATTTGATGAAAGGTTCTCTCTATTCTTATCTAGAATTCTTTCAATATCGTTTCTCCAGTAATGCTTTAGAAGATCTTTATACTTCATTGCCTTTTGAATAAGTTTCCACTGGGCATCTATTGCTAGCTCAAAAAAGTCATCAAGTTGAATTAACCATTTTATTTTTTCAAGTTTATCCGTAGTTAGTCGGTTTGGATGGCGAGTTTTTAATACAGCTTGTTTAAATAAATTGTATTGAATACAGGAGCTAAGAGGAAGTCTCCGAATTTTTTCTAGATTAATAAAGCTTCTATGATTCTTTTTTGCTAGCTGAATAATATCCTTTGGAATATCAGGATGTATGAAATATGATTTTACAAGAGATTCACTAATTCCTAGTTTGTTGGCAATTGTTTTAGTAGATTTATTTTGATCTATTAATTCTGCGATTAATTGATGTTTATCCATCCATTTGGTGACCTGGTGATGGAACATTCTTTTGAGTAATGTTATTCTTTGTTCGGTTGTATCAGTATAATTGCGAATAATACAAGGGATGTAGCTAGAAGTTTTTTTGTTATTCATTAGAGATTTGTATGCTAGATATTCTGGATATCCTCCTACTAGCCAATAAAAATTTTCTACTGGATCTTTTTCGAGAATCATATAACTAGTTAAGGAATCACCAGCATTAAGAATGCGTACTAGCTTATTTAATTTACTTTTTGAAATTTCTTCTAAATAAATAGGTTGTATTGAAGTAAATTGCACGTTGTCCAGAAGAATCCCATCAACTTGCATTCGCATCCCTCCATGTATTTTCTAACAATATATGTAATCTGAAGTTTGTCTTAGTACGAAAGAGTAATTATTCATGAATGTAAGAAGAGAAGGATAGCTGAATTAATATAGAATCATCTAAATCTCTACAGAAAAAAGACCGCAAAAAAGAGTTCTCAAAGTCATGAGAACTCTCTTGAAAATTGATATGGGGTAAAATCACAAAAGTACAACAGAAGTTATCCTTTGTCACAATAACTCCAATTCCCTTAAACCTCAAATGAAACAACTTTTCCTTCATTTACTGCAATTAACCCATAATCTGTAATCTTTAAGGCTGGGCTTACTGGAAGGGAAAGGGTGCTGAGGGACATGATTACATTGTAATGCTCGTAGCCTAGCGATTTTAAAGAGAGTGTTAATTCTTCAACTTGCCCTGCAATCACTTCTAATGGTTCTTCAGAGAGGATGCCGCCGACTGGTAATGGGACCATCGAAAGGATCTCTCCATTATGCACACAGCAGATACCACCTTGGTTTTTAATGACTTCATTTGCAGCAATCTGCATGTCCTTTTTATTTTTCCCTACAACTAATAGGTTATGATTGTCATGGGAGTAGGTAGTCGCGACAGCACCTCGTTTTAGGATGTCTCCACCGATTAATGCAGATGCTTCATTTCCATTTTTCCCATAGCGCTCAAAGGTTTTTACTAAACTATAAACGCTATCTGCCCATTGTAATCTACCAGCATGGACAGGCAGTGTGTCTTGTTTTTCTTCTGTAAAAGTGGAGCCGTTTTGTACATGAATGGTGCGAACGGTCACATTCTTTTTGTCTGTATCCATTTGAATCTCGAAGTTTTCTGCATTTAATGGAGATAGCTTCACACTTTCATAGAAGGATGCAGGGAATTGTTTAGAAACTGTATCCTGTACATATGGTAGTTTTTGATCAAAGACCTTCTGGCCGTTTTTATAAACAGCATCAATAGAAAATTCATCCAAATTGCTAACTATTACAAAATCAGCTGTTTTACTTGGTGAAATGACACCTCTGTCGTACATTCTCATTCGCTTGGCAGGAGTATAAGTACATGCATAAATCGCATCTTCATAAGACATTCCCATTGAAATAGCCTTCTTTAGCAATACATTTAAATGACCTCTTCTTTGAAGTGAATCTGCCATCACATCATCTGTCACAAAACAAAAATGCTCTTTTACTGGATTTGCAATGAGATAATCGATTACCTCTGGAGTCATTGATTTCTCTTGGATTTCTAAAAACATGCCGATTGCGATTCTTTCTTTCATTCCTTCGACTGTTTGGTGCGTGTGATCAGAGCCTACTCCGGCAAATGCGATTCCTTGTAGCTCATCATCCAATAGCTTTGGTACATGTCCTTCGATAATTAGTTCTGGATAGTGCTTGCGAACATATGCGAGGATTTGATTGGTTTTGCAATCAGGCTTTGTGAGAACATCATAGTAATTCATGATTTCTCCTAAGCATTTAATTGATTCTGTCTGCAGTAATTCTTCAATATCCTCTATTTCAATTGCGCCTCCCGTTGTTTCCATAGAAGTTGCAGGAACGGAGCTAGGGATACCATAAAACATATCGACTTTTTCCGTTTTGCTTGCCTTTATCATTTCTTTTACACCATCAATGCCAAACACATTGGCCATTTCATGTGGTTCTGGAACAATCGTTGTTACCCCATTTTTAATTAAAGCATAGGAAAAAGTCGCAGGGCTTACCATTGTACTTTCGATATGCAAGTGAATATCAATTAAGCCTGGTACAATAAATTTTCCATTCGCATCAACAATCTCGTTTGCTTGGAAATAGTCTTTGCCTTTTTTTCCGATATAAAAGAACTTTCCATCTTTGATGGCAATATTTTCTTTTCTAAATTGTTTAAAATAACTGTTATACACCGTTCCATTTAATACAAGTGTATCTACTTGCATGAAAAACCCTCCTCTATTCCACAAGGACCATTTGATTCTTTGGAATAATCACCGTTACTTCTTGTCCATTTTTAAATGGCTGGACCATTTCTTTATTGATTGTAAAATCACCTAGAGCGGTTTGCACAACATATTGATAGCTTCTACCGAGGAATGTTGTGATTTTGATTGTTCCAGTCATCCCATTTGTAGGAATAGCTGTTGTGCTTTGCTCCATGATGAAATCATCGGGACGGATTGCACCAATCATTTTATTTAGATTTTCCATATGTTCATGACGGTCTATCGTAAATACCAATCCAGCTTTTTCAAGTTCGATATAATCTTTGTGATCTATTCGCTTATCAAAAGAAATAAAGTTTTTAAAGCCAATAAAGTCAGCGACGAATTTCGTTTCTGGATATTTATAAATGGTCGCAGGGTCGCTTAATTGTTCAATAATCCCTTTATTCATAATTGCAACTTGATCGGAAATAGAGAAGCATTCCTCTTGATCATGGGATACGTAAACAGTCGTAATTCCTAGTTCTTGTTGAATTCTGCGTATTTCGACTCTCATATTGACTCTTAGATTTGCATCTAGATTACTTAATGGCTCATCAAATAATAGAATGTCGGGTTCGATAACTAAAGCTCTCGCAATTGCCACGCGTTGTCTTTGTCCGCCAGATAGCTCTCCAGGAAACCGTTGTTCGAATCCTCTTAGATTAACGATTTCCAGCATAGTAAGAACACGTTTCTCGATTTCCTTTTTGCTAATTTTACGTAAGCGCAAGCCGTACGCAATGTTGTCAAAGATGGAAAGATGGGGGAATAGGGCATAGTTTTGAAAAACAAAGCCAAAGTTCCGTTTGTTCACAGGAACCTTCGTATAATCTTTATCTTGGAAAATAAATTTTCCATTACTTGCTTCTAAAAACCCAGCAATCAAGCGAAGGGTTGTTGTTTTTCCACAGCCACTGGGACCTAATAAGGAAACAAGCTGCCCTTTTTCGATACTTAAATTAAAATCTTCTAATATATTTTTCTTCTCATAAGCGACAGATACATTTTCTAAAGTAAATAATGCCATTTTTATCCTCCATTATCTTTTCGTGAAATAAGACAGGCCCATTAATCTTTCGACTGCAAACATAAAGATGGCAGTAAGGAACATTAATAGAACAGAGATTGCTGCAACAGTAGGATCAAAGTAATTTTCTACATATAGCAGCATTTGAATTGGAAACGTACTTACACCAGGTCCAGTCATATAAACAGAAATATCCACATTATTGAAGGACTCTAAAAAGGCAATCATGACTGCTGCAATAATGCCTGATTTAATATTTGGCAATACTACGCTAAAGAATGTCCCAATTCTAGTCGCGCCAAGGCTGAGTGCTGCTTCTTCTATAGAAAAATCAAAGTTTGCCAGACTAGAAGAAATAACGCGAATAATAAATGGTAGCATGATGACCGTATGCCCGATAAATAGGGATAAATAAATAGGAAGGTTGTAGGTCACAACAATATAGCGTAAAAAGGAAAAACCTAGAACAATTCCTGGAATAAGAATTGGAGATACAAAGATAGCATTGATAATGCCCTTGCCAGCAAAGTGGAAACGACTAAGCGCATAAGCTGCTGGGACGCCAAGCAATAATGCTAGAATGTTTCCTGCTATAGATACGATAATAGATGTCTTAAAAGTGCTTAAAAACATCTCTACCTTAAAAATATTTTCATACCATCTAAAGGAATACTCTTCTGGAGGGAATTTCAGAATGCTTCCACTCTCAAAAGAGGTAATCGATATTATTACAAGTGGCCCAAGTAAAAAAATAAAGACGAGGATTGTAAAGAGGGCCAATCCTCTATGTTTCTCTTGCATACACGTTTACCCCTTTGGATTTAGTTTTTTTGCAACACCATTCATGATAGAGATAATGATAAAGGTAACAACAATCATTATCGTTGCCACAATAGAGGCAAGTTTCCAATCATTTAGTGTAATGGCATTTTGGTAAAGAAAAGTGGAAATCACTCGTTGCTTACCACCTAGTAAGGCTGGTGTTGTATATGCGGTAAAGCTGCCAACAAATACTAAAATACTCCCAATAACAAGACCTGGAACACATAATGGCACAATAATTTTCATAAAGGTCGCAATCTTTGAAGCGCCTAGACTTTCCGATGCGCGTAATAAATCACCGTCGATATTCTCCATTACACCAACAAGTGTTACGATAATTAATGGAAGAAAAAGGTGAATTAATCCGATAATAATGGCATTTGGTGTATATAAAATGTTTAAAGGCTCCTGGATAAGCCCTAGGCTCAATAACGTTTTATTTAACACACCATTTTTTCCAATGATAATCATCCAGCTAAAGGAGCGGACGACAGGGCTTGTCAGCAATGGAAAAATGGTAAACAACAAGAGTATGGCTTTTCTTTTGCTAGGAAGCTTAGCGATATAATAGGAAACTGGAAAGCCAATTAATATACAGATAAAGGTAGTTAGTAGACTTACTCGCAAAGTAGTAAGAAGGATATCGATAAAATATTTATCTTTAAAGAAATCGATATATCCTTGTAAACTAAAGGTTCCTTCGTCGTGAAAGGTTGTACCAATCATCGAAAGAATAGGAATCACTAAAAATATTGTTAAAAATAATACACCCGGTAGTAAGAGTAAGTATAAATATCGTTTCTTCAAGACGTCACTCCCTTTCCTCAAAGTGACCATTTAAAATGTCTATAAACATCTGGAAGAAGGCATGATCATCCACTTTTAAGGAAACTAGTAAATTTGCTTTTTTATTAAGGCGATTTTGAAAGTCACAAATAAGCTGACCATCACATAATTCGCTTTTGGTTTCTATATCGACGAAATACTTTTCCGTTTCCACGATTTTTTTATTTATCGCAATTCCAACAGCTAGTGGATCATGCATAGCACAAGCATGAATACCATAACGGCCAAAATACTTCTGTTGATAATCGTTTGTGCTTTGACTAATATATTCTCTTAATGTGTCATCTTTAATGAATTCGAGATGTTCTTTCGTCAATAATGCTTTTCTTGTTACATCTAAACCAACTTGCGTGATAGAAGGAAAGCCTGCATGTAAAACGATTTTGGCAGCTTCTGGATCCACATAACTGTTAAATTCAGCTGTTGGGGTAACATTGCCTGGTCCTTTTACTACACCACCCATGAAAATAACCTCTTTTACGTGTTTCGTAATTTGCGGACATTTTTTAACAGCTAATGCTAAATTTGTTAATGGTCCAGTGAACACTAATGTCACCTCGCCGGAAAAGCTAAGAATTGAATTAATCAAAAAATCTGGAGCGAAGCCATCACTCACAGGATGAGTGACAGCTGCCTCCTTTAGTGCTCCGCCTAAACCATCTTCTCCATGGATGCGGTGTTCGAAGAAGGGCTCCCGAAGTAGAGGAGTGGCGGCACCTTTGATAACAGGAATATGATCTGCTTTTAATAAATCTAGTATTTTGCATGTGTTTGTTGTTGCTTGGTCTAGAGAGACATTGCCGTTAACGGTTGTAATCCCTAAAATATCAAATGCGTTGCTCTTTACTGCTAGTAGAATACCAATTGCATCATCAATGCCAGTGTCTACATCCAATATTAGCTTCTCTTTCATGATGACCCTCTTTTCTATTATTGAACTAGCTCACGATTCCAGCGATCGATCCAATCTTTTAAATTGTCGTTGATAAATTTCATATCTAATGTGTGTAAGCTTGCGATAACATCTTCTCCATATGTTAAACCTTCTGCTTCTTCTTCGGTTAATTCAACTTGTGTATTAACAGGTGAATCGACTTTGTTCTTTGCAGATTTTTCTTGTGCTTCTTTTCCTAAAATATAGTTGATGAATTTTTCGGAAAGTTCTTTTTGATCGGTATCTTTTACTACGTTCATTGTGTTCATAACAGCATACCCGCCTTCAGCTGGTGTAACAAATTCAGCATTAGGCACTGCTTCCTGTAAATCAGCAAAATACATTTCCATGATTGGTCCTGCAGCTATTTCACCTTGAGCAAACATATTTACATATTCAGAAGTTTGTCCATATTCTTTCACGATGCTTGGCATTAATGCCTTTAATTGTTCAAAAGC
Organism: Niallia sp. Sow4_A1; assembly: GCF_052116745.1. Classification (NCBI taxonomy): domain Bacteria; kingdom Bacillati; phylum Bacillota; class Bacilli; order Caryophanales; family Bacillaceae; genus Niallia; species Niallia sp. Sow4_A1. Next base: position 50,786 of record NZ_JBQKKM010000014.1, read on the forward strand.
CTTATCTTCGTTAAAAGCTTGTTCGCCGCTAACTAGGGATGCAGCATCTACAATCATTGGTCCTGTTGTGGATGTAATGCTAGGAATGGTTATTTTTCCTTTTAAATCCTCACTCCATAGGTCTTTCCAAGAAGTAATTGGCTGTGCTACTTCATCAGGATTATAAGCAATTCCAAACTGAGCAATGGTATAGGCTGGGCCATAATCTTCGCCTAGTGGAGCTTTTGCTGCTTCGTAAATATTATCTAGATTAGAAAGCTTGCTGCGATCAATTGTTTCAAATAAATCATCTTCAATTCCATGTTGTGCATAATAGTCAGATAGGAAAATGACATCTATATCTGAATTTCCTTGTCTTACTTTATTTAATCGATCTGCATTATTGCCAGTATCTAAAACGATTTCTACATTATTTTCTTCTTCGAATGGTGCATATATTTCGTTGCGGAAGAAATCTTCGTTAAATCCCCAAGTGGAGATAACTAATTTTTCTTTTGTTTCTTTGCTGCTGTTTGCTGTGTCATCTGAACTACAAGCGGCTAATAGTAAGAAGGATGAAGCTGTAACTGCACTAACTAATTTTTTCATTTTCATTTTTGAACCCTCCAAATGATTTTGTTTGTTAATGGTTAAAAGACTATCTTTTTTGCTAGCGTTGATAATAATAAAAGGCTATTTTCTAAAGATTGGGCCCGCAGCCGGAATGCACTTCGCTTTCCGTGGGGCTCGCGCTGAGCCGCTTCGTCGCTACGCTCCTGCAGGGTCTTAAGACTGTCTCGCTAATCCCACAGGAGTCTACGTGTATTCCGACTGCTAATTGTTTCCAACTAATTCTTTTTTCCCATTGATAAAACAACAATCTTTTAGAAAACAGCCTAATAAAAAAAGACAATCTTAAATAGAATTATCCTTCTACTTAAGATTGTCTTTTCTTTGTAAACAAAGATTAAACTTATCTTTTGTATATGTCGGCGTTCTGCTTAGATAAATCCAAGAAGAAATCCAAGTTTAATTTTTAGATAATACAATGTTTGTAAAAGCAAGCTGTGTGAAAGAATCATAATCCCTAAGAATCGCTTCGATATTCCAATTTGTTGTTTCTTCTAGTTGTTCTTTAAGCTTTTTCTTAAAAAGTAAGGACAGATGAAAGTCAACTTCTTGTTTAAGGCTGGGTACTTCTCCTTCCAGAGCAGCAGAGCGTGATGCACGAGGATGCTTTGCGTGAAGGGTGATAACATTTTGTTCGATTGTTACCTTTAATAATGTTGTACCAGCACCAAATAACTCCTTAGAAATCTTGTTATACACATGAGATAAAAATTTCTTCATTTCATTTGCATCGATGATAAATCACCTGCCAAACTATTGATATTGGTTATTATACATATTATTTTTTGTTATTTCAATAGAATGTGCGGATTTTGACGAAAAAAATATTAATTTGTCGTATATTGTAAGAATTGGATAGTAAAAAACGAACTTTTGATTTATGGAGGAATATTAATAAGGGAAGTGATGGAGGGCTAATGGAATATTGCTAAAATTATATATATTCATAACCTTATTATATTATCTTTGATATTACTAGTGTTTTGTAAGGTTTTTTAACATTTTTTCAGTAGGGGAAATAAATGGACGGTTCTTCCAAAGAGGAAGAACCGTCACAATGCTTACTTTTTCATCACATCTTCCATCTGATGATATTGCTCTTCTATTTCTTTTGATGGCTTTTCAGTTGCTAAGCTGACTAGTATGACTGCAATGGTGCTTAATAGGAAGCCGGGAATCATTTCATAAAGTGTTTCTTGTAAGACGGAAATATTTGCCCAGATGAGAACCGTTACAGCTCCCACAAGCATTCCTGCTAAAGCTCCCCATTTTGTCATCCTCTTCCAATGTAAACTTAACAAGATTACAGGACCAAATGCTGAACCGAAGCCTGCCCATGCGTAACCAACCAGTCCTAAAATCGTATCATTTGGGTTGATAGAAAGAGAGATTCCAACCAATGCTACAATCAATACAGTTATACGTCCAATAAGAACAAGTTCCTTATTGCTAGCATCTCGACGGAAAAATGTCTTGTAAAAATCTTCTGTTAACGAACTAGCAGTTACCAGTAGCTGAGAAGAAATGGTACTCATGATAGCAGCTAGAATTGCAGCTAATAAAAATCCAGTAATCAATGGATGAAATAGAGTAGTAGAAAAAGCAATAAAAACTGTTTCAGGATCGGCTAACTCCTGTCCTTGAATAGAGTAATAGGCAATCCCAATAAGACCAGTCAACATGGCACCAATGATAGAAACAATCATCCATCCCATACCAATTCGACGTGCTGTCTTTAATTGTTTAATACTACCTATAGCCATAAATCGAACAATGATATGTGGTTGCCCAAAGTAACCTAAACCCCATGCTAATAAAGATAGTATTCCTAAAAAGGAGGTTCCTTTAAAAAAGTCTAAGAGGGAAGGATCCACATTTTTAATTTCTTGAAAGGTATCCTGTACGCCACCTATATCTGTAAAAGCTACAACAGGAACTAATATGAGCGCAATAAACATAATGACACCTTGAATAAAATCAGTCATGCTTACTGCTAAAAATCCGCCGAATAAAGTATAGGCAACAACAACCCCAGCTGTTATAAATAAGCCTACTTTATAGTCGGTATTAAAAGAGCTTTCAAACAATCGGCCACCAGCCACAAGGCCTGATGATGTATAAAGAGTAAAAAAGATTAAAATAACGAGCGCTGAAACAGAACGGAGTATTTTCGAATAATCATTAAAGCGATTTTCTAAAAAATCTGGAATGGTAATAGAATCGTTCGCCACTTCTGTATAAGTGCGAAGTCGTGGGGCAATGATTAGATAGTTTAAATAAGCACCAATTGTTAATCCGATTGCTAACCATAAGCTTGAAATTCCAGAAGCGTACATCGCACCTGGTAATCCCATTAACATCCAACCACTCATATCAGAAGCGCCTGCAGACAATGCAGTTACAGCCGGCCCAAGACCACGCCCTCCTAACATATAATCATTCAAATCAGATGTTTTTTTATACGAATAATAACCGATTAACAACATACCTACTAAATAAATTCCTAAAGAAATAAATACTTCTACCTGCACCAAATCTCTCCCTTACAAATTATAAGTCTTGAATACTAAAGTGTTGACAGCTGTCTTTTGTATTCTTGTATCTGATACATTTACCTACCTTAACAACAATTGAAAAAGCTTGCAAGGAAGAATAGGCATCTAGCCAAACTGAAAAATGGCGATGATTCCCAGCACTTTAATAATGAAAACGCATTCATAAATAATTATATTTCTAATATTCAGAAATTAATTAGAGGGACGACTTTGCTTTTTGAAAAACTGGAAGGGGGGAGAATTGTCCCTACCTGTCCATCAAAAAGCATCCGGATATTCTTCTTGGAAATATTGCAAAAGGGCAGACTGATTTTTTTGAAATGCTATGCAAAGCTGCTGGCCTAATGGTACGGGTAAAATCTTTTTCTGGCAAAATGGACAGATAGCCTTTTCCTTAAATACATGTTTTTCGTTTATAGGAAAAGGATTTTTGGAATAACCAATTAGAAATTGATAATTATGATTGCTAACGCGAAATAATATCTCCATTCCGTCAAAGCTATTGGATGGATAAATAGTAATTGCTTCAATAGGTAGTTCTCGAATCACTAGCATAAATAAATTCCGCCTTTATTGTATAGACTTTTGATATAATTAAACTATACCATTAATTGATAGCGTATTCAATTATCGGAAATGGAACATCCCCTAAAAAACCTTTTCTGATAATGCATTGGGTTCTCGATAAAATCTACTGCGTTTTTCAAAATAAAAAAGAGAGCGGATATCCGCCCCTTATAAACTATCTTTCGTTATCCATCCTAGCATGCCATCTTTTTTAATCAATGTATATCCTGTGCAAGTGTCATCAATAATGGATACATGATCATCTTTATGTACGGTAAGCTGAGCACAGGATACGTCCGTTTTTACTTGGTATTTTCCATCGTTAAGTAGGTGAATGTATTCGTTTTTCACAAAAATGACGCGATTTGTCTCTAACTGCTTGCATTGTGTAAAGTAATCATTTTTTGCTAATGGCTGAATAGAGTAATAGGGATAATTAATCGCACCAAACTTAGTAGAATCGGCATAAAAGTCTTGGCGGACTTTCCTAGTAGGGAAATGGTCAACATATGTATAAGAAAGTGTATCTCCTTCTATCATTAATGCATTTAGCTGTCCTGTTGGTTTCACCATATTTCCACCGTCAATGGCGATTATTTTTTTGTCCTCATTAATAATTGGATTGTCAGAAGGAAACTCAGTTGAATAGTTTACAACTGGCCAATGTCCAACAACAACGTATTTATTCGCTTGATGGTTCTTTTCTAAAAAAGAAGGAATCGAAATGGCGAGTTCTCTATCTGTTTCCTGCCAATTCTTGATATTCTCTAAGCCTGCATGAACAAAGATAAATTGTTCTGTTTCAATAGCGGTGTGGAGATTTACCAGCCAATCGATTTCATGGCTAAAATGTTTCATTAGTAGCTGTTTTATTTCTTGAACTGTTGTTTGCTCTGTAATAATAAAATCTAGTTCTTCCAACCACTCATTTACGAGAGAATGTTTTTGTCTTGCAAGATATTTTAATAGAGCAGGATTCTCATTCAAAAGTTCCTCTATCAACGCATCGCAGTTCCCCTCTGTTACATAGACATTTGGATGATTACTAGAAAGGTCCATAATATAACGAATTACTTCTTTACTATTAGGTCCTTTTTCACACATATCTCCATTAATCATTAAGTAATCGTCTTGACGATAATTCACTTTATGTAGGAGCTTTTTTAATAGACCGACTTCTCCATGTATATCGGAAATAACGATGATACGCTGGTGATTTGGAATGGCTATTTTCTTTATTTTATCCACTGTAATAAAACTCCTTCCATTTATTTCTATTGATAGAATTGTTTGAATTTACTATATGATCATTATATAAATGAAGTCGTGAGATAGATAGTATTTTTAAAAGAGATTAGTTTCTCCTTAAAAATGGTAGTATATTTTAATCACTTGTTTGATTAAGTTCGAGTAAATGACTTTAGTCAAAAAAACCCACAAATCGGCTAATTTTGTGGTGTCAAAGAAATTTATTTTTCCTTAATGAAATTCGTAATCTTGTTCTGCAAATTTCCGATACTTGTATAAATAATATAATTATCTGTTTTGGTATGTATGATGAACCTGTCTGTGTTTCCATAAGGAAAACCAATTCTTATTCCGGTTATTTCTTTCCCAGCATATGTTTCGTCATTTGCTACTGCTGTAATGTCTGATAAGGGAATTTCAATGGTGCTTAGTTGCCATTTTATGTGTAAATGGTCGTTGTGTTTTTTACCTTAACTTCCAACATTGCCCTATCACTCCTTTTAACGATGTTTACGGATTTTATTGGGAAAAGTTTCAAAAAAACTAGGGAAGGAGAATTAGAAGAGTGAGAGAACAGCTGGAGCGGAAGCGAGTTCAAATGAAATGCTATTTTCTTCTATTATAATAGAAAAAGGCAATTCTCCTGCTCCCAAAATGGATGCAAAAGAACCGCCTTGCTATTAATCTTCCCAAGCACGATAATCGTGCCTTGTCTCCATATCTTTTAGTCCCTGTTGAAACATCACTTCCATCGCTATTCCCTCCATTGAAAATAATATCGTACTATCTCCTTGTCCTACATTAATAAGGTGTACCTGCAGCTTATTAGCAGCAGATGCAGGTGATACAAAAACAGTAGATAGAAGTAAGATAAATACTGGCAATAATGATTTTAGTTTTTCCATATACATTCTATTCCTCTTTATGCCAAGAAGAAATATAGCATTATTTAAAAGGGAATGTAGAAAAAAATACCAAAATAAAAACAAAGGGATGATACTTTCTAATTATTTTTTGTGAGGCAAAAGAACTTATGGTGACAAGGCAGAAAAGAGGGGACCTGGCAAGCTTGTTTTAGAGATTCATGCAGTAGCAGAAAACAAAAGAGCAATTTATTTTAAGCCGGTCAAATTTCAAATGTATCGAATTATTCTTCTATTTAATTATGAATGGTATTATAATCATTTCCATACAATAAATTAAGTTTTAACAAAGGTGGTCTGTTTTTTGAAGAATGCATTTACTATTTATCGAAATGATTGGATTCGTATTTTTAAAGCTCCAGTAGCTGCTTTTTTAATAGTGGCTCTTATGATTTTGCCTTCTCTTTACGCATGGTTTAATTTGAAAGCTTCATGGGATCCATATTCCAATACGAGTGGGATTAAAATTGCTGTGACAAGTGAAGATGATGGAGCGGTTATTCGCGATAATTCTGTCAATATTGGTGATGAAATTGTAGCGAGCTTAAAGGAAAATAATAAGCTTGGCTGGGAATTTGTAAGTAAAGAAAAAGCGAAGCAGGGGGTTAGGCAAGGAGACTATTATGCAAGCCTATACATACCAGATGATTTTTCTGCTAAAATTGCCACGATTTTAGATGACAAACAAGTAAAGCCTGAAATTGACTATAGTGTTAACGAAAAATTAAACGCAATCGCGCCAAAAATGACATCAACTGGTGCTTCTACCATTGTACAACAAGTGAAAGAAAACTTTATACATACCGTAAGTGAGTCTGTTTTGAGTGTTTTTAATGACGCTGGAATTAAACTGGAAGAAGAATTGCCGACGATTCGAAATATAGAAGAGAAAATTTTTGCGTTAGAAAAAGAAGTTCCTAAAATAAATGAACTGGGAGAAAAGGTGGTAAAGCTTGAAAGTAAATTGCCGGAAATCAATAGACAAGCGCAAAAAATCTTAGCGTTAGAAGCTGCATTTCCGGAAATTAATGAAGCCAGTAAAAATATCCTGTTATTAGAAGAGAAGATTCCGGAACTAGAAAAGGTAGGAGAAGGTGTACTTCTATTACAGGAAAAGGCGCCAGAGATACAAAAACTAGGTGATCGAGTAACGGAGCTAGATGCTCACTTTGCTGATATTAGTGAAATGGTAACAAGTGCATTATCGAATGTAGAAGATATGCAATCCTTTCTTGAAACAGCAAGTGGTTCATTAGAGCAAATAGAGCAAGGGATAAATAATGGTAAGCAAATTGCAGACGTACTCCCAGCGTTTATGGAAGCAAATGGGCAAGCACTTGATGCTGTTGGTCCAGTTTATAAGCAAAATCTTCTGCTTTATCAAAAAACAGCTGATGCTGTTCATCAATTTGCAGCGTCAGTAAAGGCAGGAGCACTAACAGAAGAAGAAGTTTCAAAAACGGCATTGACTTTACAGGCACAAGTGCAAACAAGCATCGATAGTTTAACACGGTCGATTTCATTATTTACTACTCTAAACAGTGCAACCTCAAATGGAGAGGAAGCTTTATTAACAGAAATAGAAGACTTACAAGCATTGCAAGTAAATTTTCAGCAAGAAAAAGAGAAGCTTCAGACGATTAAGGCAGATGATGAGGAAGAAGCAAGCACTTTAATGGCATTATCACAAGAAGCAATAGAGCTTAGTACTACCCTCATAGATCGATATGATCAGCAAACAGAACCAGCGATTAATCGTACATTAGAAGGGATAAAGGATTCTGCGCAAAATGCAATGAATGATTTAGAAAGTGCACAAGAGAATATACCAAAGCTAGAAGAGATAATAAAAAATACAGAAGAGTCACTAACTTTCGCAAAGGAAGAATTATCCAAGCTAAACGCTAATTTACCTAAAATAGAAAAAGAAATTCATGAAGCGACAAATCTAATACAGGAAAATATGGATAAAGTTATGGAAGGTATTAATGACGCAGCAAATTTTTATAAAGATTCCTTTCCAGCTTTAAAGGAAAAGCTTCATGCAGCAGCAGACTTTGTTCGTGATGACCTTCCTGCGGCTGAAGAAGATATTTCTAAAGTGGCTGCATTTATTGAGAATGATTTGCCAAGAGTAGAAGATGCTGTTCATAAAGCAGCAGATATGGTCCAAAATGAACTGCCAAATTTAGAAGCTACATTGACTAAAACAGCAGATTCTATTCGGACTTTTGAAGATGAATACGATCTAAGTGAGATTATTTCTTTGTTGAAAAATGATATACAGCAAGAAAGTGACTTTATATCTGACCCTATTGTATTAAATGAAAATTCTCTGTTTCCAATTCCTAATTATGGTTCAGCGAATTCTCCTTTTTATACAACCTTAAGTTTATGGGTTGGTGCCTTATTGCTCATTTCTTTATTAAGAGTGGATGTTCGAAATCCTGAAGGCATGTACACGTCTAATCAAATATACTTTGGAAGATGGCTCACTTTTGTAACAATCGGATTATGTCAGAGTTTGATTGTTACACTAGGAGATATATTTATCTTAAAGGCATATGTAGCAGAACCAGTTGCATTTGTGTTGTTCAGCATGTTTATTAGCATAATATTTATGACTATTGTTTACACATTGGTTTCTGTTTTTGGCAATCTTGGCAAAGGATTAGCGATTATTTTTCTTGTGTTGCAGTTATCTGGTTCTGGCGGTACATTCCCTATTCAAGTTGCACCACCATTTTTCCAGACCATTAATCCCTTCCTGCCCTTTACACATGCTATTAATCTGTTAAGAGAAACAGTAGGCGGCATGGTGAAAGAAACAGTACTATTTTCAATTAGTATGCTTCTCGTTTTTAGTGCAATTGCCTTCATTATTGCTCTCTTTTTAAAAAAGCCATTGGAAAAAGGAACGAAAAAAATGACAGAAAAGGCAAAAGCAAGCGAGATTATTCATTAATAATATAACAAAATATAATACTGGGTTAGAGGACAAAAAATGCGTAAGGACTGTTTCATATTTCCAATTAGGAAATATGAAACAGTCCTTTTTGCTAATTGTAACGAATAATTAGGAAGCGATAAGGGAAAAAGAAGGAAGATATAAATTTTTAGTAAGAGTATTTACTCTAGTTGCCTTGCAAACTGTAGTTAATCGTGAAGGAGGAGAAAAAGTAAAATGACACCATGGAATCAAGTATATCACCCATTAAATAATTTATGGATTTCAGCATTGGTTGCTGCAATTCCCATCATAAGCTTTATCTTATTATTGACGGTGATGAAACTAAAAGGATATATCGCTGGTGCATATAGTATGGTTATTGCTGCATTAGTGGCTATTTTTCTTTATAAGATGCCAATAATCCTTGTGATAATGGCAGCTTTTTATGGAATCATAGCTGGCATATGGCCGGTAGCTTCTATCGTATTTGCTGCAATATTTCTTTATAAAATAACGGTTAAAACAGGAAAATTCAAAATAATTGAAAATAGTATTTCTTTTATCACTTCTGATCAACGATTACAAGTACTTATTGTAGCTTTCTCTTTTGGAGCATTTTTAGAAGGGGCTGCTGGTTTTGGAGCTCCAGTAGCTATTACAGCAGCAATTTTAGTAGGTTTAGGCTTTAGTCCTGTATATGCAGCAAGTCTCTGTTTAATCGCAAATATAGCTGGTGGTGCATTTGGAGCAATGGGAATCCCAGTTACCGTCCCTTCTATACTAACAGGGCTAGATAGCTTAATGGTTGGTAGATACACTGCAATGGTTATTCCGGCTATTAGTATACTTGTTGCGTTCTTATTAATAGGTATAATCGATGGATGGAAAGGAATGAAGCAAACTTTTCCTGCTATTTTAGTCAGTAGTATGTCATTTGCTTTCACACAGGCAGTGGTGCTTTACTTTGTTGGTGCTGCTTTAGCCGATATTTTTGCTGCGATTGTCAGTTTGATAGCTCTTGCATTATTTTTACAAGTCTGGCAGCCAAAAGAAATATATCGAATAAAAGAAGAAGGGGATTCGCAAAAAAAGAGCTATTCTTTCGGTTCCATTGCTTACGCGTGGTTGCCTTTTATTTTTTTAACGATTATTGTTACGTTATTTAATCTATCCATTGTAAAAGACTTATTTAGTCCGGGAGGTCCATTAGAAAAACTGGTTTTTTTACTTCCCATTCCATTTTTAAATAATAATGTTATAAAGTTACCTCCTATTGTTCCTGTGGAAACACCATATCCTGCAGTATTTAAATTTGATTTATTTTCATCAACAACTACGGCAATCCTTATAACTATTATAGTTGCATGCTTTCTTTTTAAATGTAGTAAACAGCTATTGGGAGAAACATTGACAGAAACTGCAAAAGAATTATTTTCTCCTGTACTAACAATATGTAGTGTGTTAGCTTTTGCTTATATTTGTACTTATTCGGGTATGTCTTCCACTCTTGGTTTGGCGTTTGCTTCTACTGGAAATATCTTCCCATTATTTTCTCCTGTTTTAGGATGGTTAGGTGTATTTTTAACTGGTTCGGTTGTAAATAGTGGTTCGTTATTTGCACCATTGCAAGCCGTAACAGCATCTCAAATTGGGATAATTTCTGAAAAAATGGTTGCAGTGAATGTAATGGGCGGTACAATGGCAAAAATGATTTCTCCACAGTCTATTGCCGTTGCAGCTGCAGCAGTAGGACTTTCAGGACAAGAAAGTAAATTATTTAATATCACCATAAAATATAGCATCCTATTACTTGTGTTAATTGGCATAATTAGTTGGCTATTGTTTTAGGTTTAGGTGGTCGATATAAAAGTATTTCTGAGTTCTGGAATAAATAAGTGAGTGTTCTATAGAGAGAAGCTTTAGTTAATATACTTAATATGATTGCAATTTAAGACACAATTCTTAGTGGGAATTGTGTCTTTTTTTAGCTCTTTATAAACGTATCATTATCTTTTTCAATGGTAATATAGGAATTTGATGTGGGTAAAAATACAAATATTGCCTTTTTAGATAATGAATCATTCATCATTTTAACCATTATACAATCAAACTAAAGAGAAATATTATTAGAATGATGGGAACTATTACTAGTTGGAGTTCAAAAAAATAAGACAAATTAAATATATCCCCCAAAATTAGTAAAATCTCTATAGAATGTATGGATGAAAATAGCGCTTACATTTGTTATGGTAAGAATGTAAAGAAAGCGTTTTCTTTGTGATTAGGAAAAGGAGGAGGATAAGAAAGTCCTATTTTTTATTTTATCTGAATGAAAGCCTTTATTAATTTTATTGTCTGAAATTTTATATGGGGGTGTAAAAATGAAGAAGATAATATCCGTTTTATCTGTATTTTTAATAGGTTTATTAGTGCTCTCAGGATGCGAATCTGATAAAGAAACATCATCTAATGTGGACGAAAATGGAATAAAGACCTTTACTGCATTTATGGCTGTTCCTGGTAAGGAATTGCCTGATGATAATAGAATGATGAATAAAATTGCTGAAAAAATAGGAGCAAAAGCAGATGTTACCTGGTTAACAGGACAAACAGCTTCTGAACGAATCGGTGTAATGATTGCAGGAGGAGAATATCCTGATTTCATTGATGGTTCGGATGGAACAGCTGCGTTAATTAATGCTGGTGCATTAATTCCATTAGAAGACTATCTAGACGATTATCCAAATATTAAAAATTTGTATACAGATGCTCAATGGAATCAAATTAGAAATGAGGATGGTCATATCTACATTATTCCTCAATTCGGTATCGTCAAAGGGGAAAATATGGCTGTACAACATAATGATGAAGCATTTTGGATCCAAAAGCGTATTTTGGAATGGGCTGATTATCCAGAAATCACCACTTTAGATGAATATTTTGACCTTATTGAGAGCTATTTGAAAGAAAATCCTACTTTGGATGATGGACAGAAGAATATTGGCTTTTCTATTTTGTCTGATGACTGGAGATATTTCTGTTTAGAAAACCCACCGCAATTTTTAGCTGGATATCCGAATGATGGAGCTGCCGTTATTGATCCTGTAACAAAGGAAGCAAAAGTTTATGATAAGATTCCTGAAGCAAAAGAATATTACAAAATTCTTAGTGAGAAATTTGCGAATGGAATAATTGATCCAGAGACTTTTACGATGTCTTATGACCAATATATTGCTAAAATTTCTTCTGGACGTGTATTGGGAATGGTTGATCAACATTGGCAATTCCAGGATGCTGAAAATTCACTTAAGTCACAAGGGTTAGATGAGCTTACTTATGTTCCCCTTGATTTAGTTTTAGATGAAAGTGTTACACCACAATATTTTAGCCCACCAACATTAAATGTTGCAAATGGCCTTGGTATTAGCATTAGTAATAAGGATGTGGAAGGCTCTCTGAAGTTCTTAAATGACTTACTTGATCCAGAAGTAATGGTTATGAGAACTTGGGGAGAAGAAGGTGTTGATTATGAAGTAGATGATAAGGGAGTATTCTATCGTACAGAAGAGCAACGTAATAACGCAAAAGATCAAAATTATGTAACAAATAATTTTTCTGATTATAATTATTTCCCAACTTACGGTGGAATGATGGAAGACGGAATCAATGCTGTTTCACCTGGGGAGCAACCGGATGAATTCTATGCCACCTTATCTGATTTGGATAGAAAGATTCTAGATGCTTATGGCTATAAAAAATGGACGGATTTCTTAACACCAGTGGAGGAAAATGCACCTTGGTATCCGATCTATTCTGCAACTAATGGTTGGACTGCAAGCACACCAGAAGGAATTTCAAAAGAAAAAATGACGGAAGTAAAGCAACAGTGGTTACCGAAAGTTATTATGACATCACCAGATAAGTTTGAAAGTGCATGGAATGATTATATGGATGCTTATGATTCTCAAGTAGATGTAAAGGCATATGAAGATGCCTTAACGAAGGAAGTACAGCGAAGAATCGAAGTGGCTGAATCTACTAATTAACAAATAAAAATATTAGATAACGAATTATTTGGGGATACGGCCTAGAATTTAGGGCGTTTTCCCATTCCTTTTCGTTTTAATGAAAGGTGTGTGTTAACGTTGCAGCAGGAGAAACCGGTGATGTTAGAATCTGTCGTTCAGCCATCTCCCAAAAAGGTAAGTTCATTAAAAAAACTATTTAAGAAATGTCGAGAACAAAAGGAATTAGTGTTACTGTCTATCCCTTTTGTTATTTATGCATTAATTTTTTATTACGCCCCCCTCAGTGGTTGGTTAATGGCTTTTCAAAATTATCGGCCAGGAAGAGGGATATTGGATCAAGAATGGGTGGGGTTAAGCAACTTTAAATTTCTTTTTTCCGATCCAACATTCATTCATGTAGTTCGTAATACGTTAGCAATGAGTATTATAAACCTTGTGCTAGGATTTGTTTTTTCAATTGGATTTGCCATTCTATTAAATGAAGTAAGAAATAAAACGGTCAAAAAGTTTATGCAAACCGTGTCATATCTTCCTCACTTTTTATCTTGGATTATCGTTACAGGAATTGTAATGGAAGTATTATCTCCTGAAACAGGAATTATCAATCAACTATTATTACTATTTGGAGTAATTGATACACCAATTAACTTTTTTGCAGACCCTAAATACTTCTGGTGGATTGTAGGCTTTGCGAATGTGTGGAAATCAACTGGATGGGGAAGTATCATTTATTTAGCAGCAATGGCATCCATTAATGATGAATTATATGAAGCTGCATCTATTGATGGAGCGAATCGCTTAAGAAAAATTTGGCATGTTACTTTGCCAGGTATTAAACCAACTATCTTTATACTCTTATTAATTAATATTGGAAATATATTGAATGCTGGATTTGAAGTTCAATATCTATTAGGAAATGGATTAGTTCAAGGAGTATCGCAAACAATTGATATCTTTGTTTTAAAATATGGAATTAGCTTAAATAACTATTCTTTAGCTACAGCTGCTGGAATATTTAATGGGATAATTAGTCTTACCTTAATCTTTATTGCCAACCATTTAGCGAAAATGGCAGGAGAAGAAAGACTATTCTAAAGGAGGCTCGAAGCGATGAAAAAGGTCTATTATTCTGATGTTCTTTTTGATATACTCAAATGGATTTTTTTACTATTTTTTATTCTTGCAACACTTTACCCAATTTTAAACACGCTAGCAGTGTCCTTTAATGACGGATTAGATTCGATTAAAGGAGGAATTTACCTCTTTCCAAGAGAATTAACACTTGATAACTATATCACTGTATTCCAAAAAGATTCGCTTATTCAAGCTTCTATAATTACTGTTTCCCGAACAGTAATTGCCACCATCGTCCAATTATTTCTAACAGCTCTTTTAGCTTATATTTTAAGTAGAAAGGAATTTGTATTTAGAAAATCTATCACATTGCTTTATATCTTTACCATGTATTTAAATGCAGGTTTGATTCCCAATTATTTATTGATGGGTAAATTAGGATTGTTAAATAGTTTTTGGGTATATATCATCCCAGGAATGATCAGTGCATTTAACATGTTGGTCATCCGTACGTATATTAATGGATTACCAGAGAGTTTGGTGGAATCTGCCAAAATGGATGGGGCATCGCATTTTAGAATATTCATAAGTATTATAATGCCACTGTGCAAACCAGTTTTAGCAACTGTTGCATTATTTATAGCAGTATATCAATGGAATGCTTGGTTCGATGCCATGTTATATAACGGATTTAATGACAGATTGACCACATTACAATATGAATTAATGAAACTGCTTTCATCTGTGACGAGTCAAGGTGCAAATGTAGATTCTATGAAAAACTCGTCTTCAATGGTTACTCCTACATCGATCCGAGCAGCTACTACAATTATTACCGCATTGCCGATTGTCTGTCTTTATCCATTCTTACAAAAGTATTTTATGAGTGGATTAACAATAGGTGGAGTAAAAGAATAATAGCTAAAAAAAGAAATAGTGGAGGTGACACTACTTGACTATCAGGGAGTGATAGTTCGGTAGATTAGTATGGGAAAAGCATTTCAAACTGGGGAATATACAAATTTATTTGCAAAATATGGTTATCAGGAACAGGAAATTAATGATCGTTTAGCACTGATTTGGCAAACATTATTTTTTGGAAAAGATGATGAACGTATTTATTATGAGACGGATAACGAGATGGGATATGTTGTGGACACAGGGAATAATGATGTTAGAACAGAAGGAATGTCCTATGCAATGATGCTAAGTGTGCAATTAGATCAAAAGGAAGTATTTGATCGATTGTGGAAATGGACGAAAACGTATATGTGGATGGATTCGGGAGTTCATGCAAACTATTTTGCTTGGTCTGTTTCACCTGAAGGAGTAAAAAATGCTTACGGTCCTGCTCCAGATGGAGAGGAATATTTTGCAATGGCTTTATTCTTTGCTTCCCATCGTTGGGGAGATGGCAGAGGAATTTTTCAATACTCTGAGCAAGCAAAAGATATTTTACACCATTGTATTCATAAAGGAGAAAACAATGATGGTTTTCCTATGTGGAATCCTGAAAATAAACTCATTAAATTTATTCCAGAAGTGGAATACTCTGATCCATCCTATCATTTGCCTCACTTTTACGAACTCTTTTCCATCTGGGCAAATGATGAGGACTGCGACTTTTGGAAGGAAGCTGCTGAAGCTAGTAGAAACTATTTATTAAAGGCGTGCCATCCAGCCACAGGACTTACAGCAGAGTATGCTGATTATGATGGGAATCCTTATTATGACAGTGAGCATTTTCATTTTTACAGCGATTCGTATCGAGTGGCGGCTAATATTGGTCTTGATTATGAATGGTTTGGAAAAGAGGAAAAGCTAAGAATTTGTGTGGCAAATATCCAAAAGTTCTTTTGTGAAACAGTTAAAGGAGAAGTAGATTATGTCTACGCCATAGATGGAACAAAAGTAGAACAGAAGGTATTACATCCTGTAGGGTTATTGGCAACAAATGCTATGGCCTCACTTGCGACAGAGGGGAAATACGACTATGCAAGAGAATGTGTAGAAAAGCTATGGAACACACCTCTTAGAACAGGAAATCGCAGATATTATGATAACTTTCTTTACAGCTTTGCATTTTTAGCGTTAAGTGGAAATTTTAGAATTTGGTAAATTTATTTAATAAGAAGGGATGATTAGTAGTGCCGGCTTTTCAGAATCCGATTGTAAAAGGATTTTCGCCAGATCCATCTATTTGTGTTGTTGGAGAAGATTATTATTTAGTAACTTCTACTTTTTCTTATTTTCCAGGTGTTCCAATCTATCATAGTAAGGATCTTGTTAATTGGGAACTGATTGGAAATATCTTAGAGCGAGAATCACAGCTTCCTTTAGCAGATGTTACGCATTCTCAAGGTATTTTTGCTCCATCCATCAGATACAATAATGGTACTTTCTATATGATAACAACAAATGTCCCAAAAGGCGGTAACTTTATTGTAACTGCCACTGATCCAAGAGGGTCATGGTCAGATCCATATTATTTAGATGGAGCAGAGGGAATCGATCCAAGTTTGTTTTTTGATACAGATGGAAAATGCTATTATGTGGGAACTAGACCTAATCCTAAGGGAGTTCGCTATAATGGGGATTGGGAGGTATGGCAACAGGAATTAGATCTATCTTCCATGAAATTAGTAGGAGTCAGTACAAAACTTTGGAAAGGCGCATTGCGGGATGCAATTTGGCCAGAAGGACCCCATTTATATAAACGGAACGGTTATTATTACTTAATGATTGCGGAAGGCGGCACTGGATTTGATCACTGTGTTACGATTGCAAGAAGTAAGAAAGTTGATGGTCCGTATATAGGGAATCCATGTAACCCAATTCTTACCCATAGGCACCTAGGAAGTAATTATCCTGTAAGGAATGTCGGACATGGCGACTTGGTTGAGACATCTGATGGAAGCTGGTATATGACTTGTCTTGCTAGTCGTGTTTTTGAAGGATATAGCAATTTAGGAAGAGAAACCTTTTTAGCAGAGGTGATTTGGGAAAATGATTGGCCAGTAGTTAATCCAGGAATAGGAAGGCTCAAGCAAGAGCAGGAACACAAACTTCCACTTTCTCCAGTAGAATCGCTAAATCCACAAATTCAATTGGAACAACCTTTAGATAAGCGATTATTATTTTTAAGAAATCCGAATATGGAAAAGTACGCTTTTGATGAAAGAGATGGCTGGTTAAGAATATATGCTTCACAACATACGATTGCTGATATTGCGTCTCCTTCGTATATAGGTGTTAGACAACAATCAATGTTGTATACACTTACAACTAAATTTGATTTTGTCCCGCAGCATAATGGAGATGAAGCTGGGCTTGTGATTCTTCAAAATGATCGTTACTCTATTCGCTTTGTAGCGGGGTTATTTGATGGACAAAGAGAATTAAGAGTCATAACAAATTATGACGGGGAAGATAGGCTGGGGGCACGAGTAGTAGAGGACTCTAATAGTCTAATCTTAAACATACAAGGTGATTGTCAAAATCTACATTTCTATTATTCTAAGGATGGAAAAGATATAGAAGTAGCAAAAAATATAGATGCACACTTCCTAAGCACGGAGATAGCAGGAGGGTTTGTTGGATGTACCATGGGAGTCTATGTTACTAGTAAAGTGGATGTAACAAACAGTTGTTATGCAGACTTTCAATGGTTGAAGCAAGTAAACATGGAATCGGAATCACAGAAAACAGAAAAGGTGAAACTACATGAATAGATTAACGAATGGAATATATATGAGAAGATTGACGAAGATAGCCAATTTATTATATTTAAGCATTCTTTGGGCAGTTTTCTCCTTACCTATCATTACGATTGGGGCATCAACGGCTGCATTGTATTATGCAGCCCATCATGCTGTTAGAGAGGAAGAGGGATATATATTTCCGCAATTTTGGAAAGCGATGAAAAGTAGCTTTAAACAGGCTACTATTACTTGGCTATTGTTTGCTACTGCTATTTCTGTGTTTTATTTCAATAGCCTATTTTTAGGAGCACAGGCAAATGGCGGTATAGTAGCTATAATAGGGCAAACATTTTTTCTTCTTCTTATTCCATTTTTATGTTGTTGTTTTATCTATGCTATTTCCTATATAGCAAGGTTTCACTCCCCATTAAAAATTATTTGGAAAAATGCAGCTATATTAGCTATTAGCAATTTGCCTAGATCACTATTTTTTTTAATACTATTTGTGATTTTTGTATTTAGTATATGGTTATTACCAATCTTAATTGTAATCCTTCCTGCTTTCTTCGCATATAATGTCGGTTGCTATATGGAAAAAATATTTTCTAGCTATTTGCAAGAAAAATAATAAGAGATTGATGCAAAAAAAAGGTAAAAGAAGTGATGATATAACTAAATATCATGGATTCATAGTAAAAGATGATTTTTATTGAAAAATCTCTATATTTTAATGGGAAATAATGGTAGAATGTGGATTGTAGAAAGCGTTTGCGATTGAGGTATAAATATAATAGATGCTATTGTTCATTATTACTTTTGATTGCAATAGATAGTAGCCTTTTTGCTTTGCATGATGTGTGGAGCTTGGTTTGGAAGGATGGGAAAAGAGCTTGCTTGCTTTGCTACTGAATAACATTAAAATAAGTAAAAAGATGTTTTTAATTTATCTATTAGCTGTCGTTATTCCTATCGTTCTTACCAATTTAATCATTATTCATTCCATTCGAGAAAATGAGAATATCCAACAAAATAAATTAATGGAAATTACGATAGAACGGATGAAATATCATCTTAACGAAAGCCTAAATGAGATTACGGAAGTTTCGAATTATATTAGTAGAGACATGAAGATTAATGAATTTCTTCAGAAAAAATATAAGGATAATGTAGATTATTATAGTGACTATATATCTCTTATTCAAGAAAATATAATTAATAGTTTTTATGTATCTCAAGCTTTGGAAAGTATAGAAATATATACTAATAATCCAACTATTGTTAACGGTGGTGTTTTTTGGGATTTGCGAGCGGTCGAGAACACGGATTGGTATAAAATATACAAAGAAAATAATCAAAACATGATTTTATATCCTTATTATGAGGAAAATAAGCAGTTCCCTCCAAAGTTAGAATCAAGTCGAACGATCAGTTTTATTAGAGAATTACCAAATGGGAACAATGGATATAAAAGTATTGTAAAAATAAATATTAATTATTATCGATTATTGGCAAATATTAAAAATGAAGATCTAAGTAATACTATTGTAATAGCCTATAAGGATCAGATTATATTTAGCAATCATGGTTATGAGAATAAAAATGCAATGTTTCGTCCATTAGAATCAAATGAAAAGCGTGCCTTTAATCTATCCGATTCTTTTCTAGCAATTAATGATCGGTGGGATATCTATATATCTAACAATCAAACCAATATTTTGGATTTAATAGAAAATAAGAAAACAGTACTCCTTGTGTTAATCATCTTCAATTTTTTGTTTCCTACACTTATTATTTTGCTTATTAATAAATCGTTTCAAGATAGAATTGCTCTCACGGAACAACATTTATTAAAAGTAGAAAAAGGGATATTCGAAAGAATAAATATCAATGAAGGAAAGGACGAAATAGGTGATTTAATACGGAGTTATAATTTCATGGTGGTGAAGATTGATGAATTATTAGGTGAAGTATATAAGAAAGAAAGAGAACAGCAGAAAATAGAACTGGCCAAAACGAAAGCGGAGTTGAATGCTCTTCAAAGCCAAGTAAACCCACATTTTCTGTATAACACACTAGATAGTATTCGCATGAGGAATTTATTAAATGGTGATAAAGAAAGTGCAACGGTTATTAATGAATTAGCACTACTTTTTAGAAGAATGACGAAATGGAGCGATTCTTATTTTGTTACTGTAGAGGAAGAAATAGCATATGTACAAAGATACTTGAATATTCAAAAGTATCGTTTTGTAGATAGATTGAATTTTTCTATCTATGTGGAAGAAGAGTGTAAGGCCTATTATATTCCAAAGATGCTGATAGTAACGTTTGTGGAGAATGCTTGTATTCATGGAATTGAGAAAAAGAAAGATGGCGGGGAAATTAGTATTATCGTCTCTAAACAAGACGAAGCTATTTATATAGAAATTTTAGATAGTGGAATTGGAATGGATGAAAAGAGATTAATGAAAATAAAAGAAAGTCTGGAGAAAAATGATATAACAACATCCAATTGGGAAGAAAGCACGGGAATTTTAAATGCGTATTT
Organism: Niallia sp. Sow4_A1; assembly: GCF_052116745.1. Classification (NCBI taxonomy): domain Bacteria; kingdom Bacillati; phylum Bacillota; class Bacilli; order Caryophanales; family Bacillaceae; genus Niallia; species Niallia sp. Sow4_A1. Next base: position 70,989 of record NZ_JBQKKM010000014.1, read on the forward strand.
ACGCTTGAAAATGCATTATCAACAGGAGGTAGAATTAGTAATGGAAAGTCAGATGCATAATGGTACCGAAGTATGCATTAAGCTACCAATTATATAGAAAAATCTCTAATAATGAATTGGAAGGTATGGTATTGGAGCTTTTAGGGATTCATTGTTTCTTTCACAATCCAGTTGGCATGCGAAAGATCATTTTAGGAGGAATGAATAATGTTAAAAGTCCTTATTGTTGATGATGAACCATATATTCGAGAAGGAATTAAAGTCATGATTGACTGGGGGAACTATGGTTTTGAAATTTGTTATGAAGCAGGAAATGGAGAAGATGCTCTTCAAATTATTTTAGGCCATGAAGTTGACATTGTTTTGACTGACATAAAAATGCCTGTTATGAGTGGGATAGAATTAATTAAACAGGTAAAGAAAAGCGTTGATAAGGAGATACGATTTGTAATCTTAAGTGGATTTTATGAATTTGAATATGCAAAGAAAGCGATTCAATATAAGGTCACAGATTACTTGCTAAAGCCAATTCAGGAAAAAGAGTTAATTGATTTACTAGAAACGATTAATAAAGGATTTATGTTACTAAAGAGAAAAGAAAAAGAGGAAGAGAAAAAGAATAAAGCAATCGTTGATTATCATATGAAAAATATCTTATATGATAAATTTACATCGAAGGATATTGAATTTATCAAGGGTAGACATGGGGAATTTAAAAACTACACCTTTATTAATATGGATGTCGTGCCTGAAAATAAACAGGAACGTGTTACAGTAGAACAAAAAAAGAAATGGAAAGATAGGTTATATAGTGTAATAGAAAATACAGTACAGGAAGAGAATTTTCTTATTCTTTATGATATAGAAAATACGAATATGGAATTCTCGGTAAGTGTTATATGGCAATGCTTACGTTCAGAGGTCTATAGAACGAATTATTTAGCAAAACTTCAAAAAAAATTAATGAGTGAAGTGCCATTCAAGGTGAAAATATATATTGGGAGTACGGTAGAAAACATAGAAGACATCAACGCTTCCTATAATAATGTAGTTTTAGGAAAAGAATATGAATATTTTTATTGTGCAGATAAAGAAATTATCGATTGCAAGAAATTACCTACCTTCTCTTTAGAGCAATATCACTTGTCCCAAAAATGGATAAATCAATATATTAATAGCATTACTGAAAATAACGAACAAAAAATAAAAAGTGTTATTGAGCAAATATACGATAAATTTCATCAGAAATGTTTACATCCTCAATTGATAAAAAACAATCTAACTCTATTAATTTACCAACTATCAGACTTATGGAATAAGAATAGTAATAAGCATTTTTCTGATGATGAATACTCCCTGTTTATTCATAATCAGAAAAATCTGTTATCTGGGAGAGTTTCGATGGATGAGTTTTTAACTTACTCCTTAACTTTTGCCAATTATTTATATAGTATCAAGAATTACTCTTCTAAAGATATCTTAGTGAAAATCGAACAGGATATTGAAGCGTGTTATATGGAAAAGTTAAGTTTGAGGAAATTAGGAGATAAATATAATATAAACAGTGTATATTTAGGTCAATTATTTAGTAAGAAGTATGGGATAGCGTTTAAAGACTATCTAAATGAATATAGAATAGAAAAGGCATGTCAGCTATTAGAACAAACAGATGATCGGATTTATCAAATAGCAACTAATATAGGCTTCCAAAATCCAGATTACTTTATAAAAAAATTTCTACAAGTTAAGAAGGTAACGCCTCGAAAGTATCGTCTTCAGGGCAGGAAGGTTAAGGAGGCATAATGAAAAAAGTATAAACCAAGCAAGTAGGACATCATTCTATCTTAATGATACTTCATATTTGGGAAGAACTCCTTTTACACCCTAAAGTTGTTGAGCCTCATGGGAACTAAAAAAATAAATCCATAACAAAAAAAGTAAGTGACTTGAGAGTTTAAAAAAATAATAGGGACCTCCAATAAGCTAGGATTACATACTTTTTGAGAGGTCCCATCGAAAAATTATTTACTTAAATCTTCTGCGCATTAGAAACATGCTCATTTAATTCACTAGAACCATTCTTCTTAATCGTAAAGTAAGCAATCAAGAAAGATGATCCAATGGCAATAATAATTCCAGCAATGGCATAAGGGAAGTAAGGTCCAACATAGGCAACTAGGCTTACGATGCTGGATAGGATATAGCCATATATTTTTACTCCTGTAGCAGCGAAGAAGGTTGCAGCAATGGCACTTCCAATTGTACACGCAATAAATGCTTTTTTATTTTTAATTAGTACACCGAATAAAGCAGGTTCTGTAATGCCAAGTAAGGCTGAAATGGTTGCAGATATGATAATGGATTTCTCCGTTTTATTTTTTGCTTTAAAGAACATAGCAAAGGTTGCTCCGGCAATTGCCATATTAGTCATGAACATCATTGGCATTAACATATCATAGCCTTTATCGGCGAAGTTTTGCAGGGCGATTGGTGTGATGGCATGGTGCACTCCAAATACAATTTCAATTGGCCTTGCTCCCCCCATTACTACACCAGCTACTATAGGCGAAATATCAAATAAAAGTTCGATTACATAAGCCAATGCCTTTCCAACATAGCCTCCCAATGGACCAGTAACAATTAAGGAGAACGGAATAGCAATAAATAACGCTAATGTAGGTGTGAATACCGTTCTCAAAACAGTAGGCATAAAGCGGTCTACCCATTTGTGAATATGACTTAACGCCCAAACTGAAAGGATGACAGGAATGACTGTACCAGAATAATTAATAACTGGAATCGGTAACCCAATAAATTGAAACTGACTTATTTCTCCTAATTTAGCTGCATCCAATAAGGTTGGATACATCAGTCCACCAGCAATTGCAATGGCAAGATATTGATTTGTTTTAAATATTTTTGCTGCTGATACTGCTAAAAAGAAGGGAAGAAAGTAAAAGACACCGCTTGCAATTAAATCTAAAATGGTTACTGTTTCACTTTCTTTGGAAAGAATATTTAACGCAATTAATCCGGCTAATATCCCCTTAATCATTCCAGCCCCAGCAATGGCAGGAACAATTGGACCGAAAACCCCTGAAACAACATCTAGTAATCTTCCGAAAACACCTTTTTTCTTGTCACTCTCATGTGCTTCTTGTTTATCCTCATCTATTCCTAACTCTTCGATAATTGCTGTATAAAATTTTTGGACGTGTGTACCAATAATAATTTGGTATTGATCACTTTGTAACTGTTCTCCAATCACTCCATCCAGTCCTTTTATTTGCTCTCTTTTTATTAATGAATGATCATATAAATCGAAACGTAAACGAGTCATGCAATGCCAAACTTTTTTGATATTATTTTTGCCACCAACATATTCAATGATTTTTGAAATCGTTTCTTTTTCCCTCATAGTATAATAGCATCCTTTCCATTTTTTAATAAATCCGGAAAACGTATAATTGCACTTTGATTTGACAAGGAAATAATAGCACAGCTTTTTCATTTTTGAAAACGATTTAAATATAACCAAAATGATGAATTAATCCTTATAAAATAAGGGTTTTATATGATTTAGTTGAGAAATTGGTATGGTAAATTAACGATATATTATAACTTGCCTAACCAAATTGACGGTGTATTTTTCCTATGTTTAAATTTAGGTATTGGTTTGCTTTGATTTGACAAGAAGAAGTAAAGAGAGAAGGAGATTCACTGGTGGAACCGACGATAATAACAGATATAAAATCTTTTGTAACTAATCCACATAGGCACAATCTAGTAGTTGTTAAAGTGGAAACGAATAAAGGAATTTTTGGATATGGCTGTGCAACCTTTCAGCAGCGACCTTTAGCTGTCCAATCCATCGTTGATGAGTATTTAAAACCATTATTACTAAATAAAGATGCAAATCATATTGAAGACTTATGGCAGATGATGATGGTGAATTCTTACTGGCGAAATGGGCCAGTAATGAATAACGCGATTGCTGGTATCGATATGGCGTTATGGGATATAAAGGCTAAGCTTGCCAATATGCCCCTTTATCAGTTGTTTGGTGGAAAGTCTAAAAATGCAATTGCAGCATATACACATGCAGACGGATTAACACTCGATGAACTTTTTACTAATGTTGACGATTTAATAAAAAAAGGTTATCGGCATATTCGTTGTCAGTTAGGGAAATATGGTGGGAAAAATCAAAAAATGCATTTGACAAATGAGGTAAGTGAAGGGGAATATTTCGATCCAGATATTTATATGAATGATGTTATTACCATGTTTAAAGCACTCCGTGAAAAATATGGGTATTCTATTCATTTCTTACATGATGTTCATGAACGGTTATTTCCTAATCAAGCACTTCAGTTAGCAAAAGAACTGGAGCCATATAAGCTTTATTTCTTAGAAGATATTTTGCCACCTGATCAAAATGAATGGCTTTCCCATTTAAAGGGACAATGTACGACACCAATAGCAACGGGAGAACTTTTCAATAATCCAATGGAGTGGAGAAATCTCATCGTTAATAGACAAATTGATTATATACGCTGTCATGTTTCGCAAATTGGCGGAATCACCCCAGCACTTAAGCTAGCAGCCCTTTGTGATAATTTTGGTGTACGCATTGCTTGGCACGGTCCTTCCGATATGACACCGATTGGGGTAGCGGTAAATACGCACCTAAATATTCATCTTCATAGTGCAGCTATTCAGGAAATTCAAGAAGCAGATGAAACAACAAAGAAAATGTTTCCACATTCTGTTGAAGTGCTTGATGGCTATATCTATCCAATCGAAAAAGTAGGGATTGGTGTAGAATTTGATGAGGAGATGGCAAAAACATATCCTGTTATCTATCGCAAACATGAATGGACACAAGCGCGAATACCAAATGGTTCTATTCATACACCTTAATAGGAGAGAAGAGAGAGGTCTAGGAAGAAAAGATCTCTTTCTTTAATTTTGAAAATTTAAATATGTGTTAGAATGAGGAGGAGGTTAAACCTATTCTGTTTGAGGGGTAATATGATGAAAAAAAAAGACTTTATAGCAGAGGATATTTTAAGTAAGATTTATCAAAATAAATATAAAGCAGGCGAAAAAATTCCAACGGAAAGGGAGCTTGCAAAACATTATGAGGTATCAAGATATACCATTCGTGAAGCACTAAAAAAGCTTGTGAACATAGGGTGTGTAAAAATCATTCAAGGTTCAGGTATATTTGTAAATGAAACACGATATAAAAGCCCCTTAATTTATAATTCACTTACAGAAAGAAAGTTTAAGGATATCCAATCTAAAATTGTCTATTTTAAAAAGATAGAGGCAGATCATGCTTTAGAGAAAATATTTGATATAAGCGGAAGAAAAACAAAAGTGTGGGAATACAAACGAGTTCGGATTGTAGATTTTCAAAAAATGCAAATAGAAACAACAAGACTTCCTTGTGCGTATTTTCCAGATTTAGAGGAAGAAGCAGTTAAAAATTCCGTTCATGAATACGTTCAGCAATGTGGTTATCAAATCTCTCATTTTATTACTACTTACAGTGCAATAAATGTCAGTAAGGAAGATGCAGAGCTACTAAACTGCAAAAAAGGTGTCGCCGCGATGAAAATTTTTAATAGAGGAATTCTACAAAATGGCACCGTTTTCGAATATAGTGAAATGATAAACTTAGATTACTCTGTTTCCTATTTCACTCCTTTTAACCGGTATAGTCATCAATATAGGAAGAATGATTAGAACTTAGCTATAGAAAAGGTGTCTTTATAGGATAATGAATAATGACCAAACTCCCCAACTACCAAATGATATAAAATCTACCTTAAAGAACTCCATCTATTAGGTCAGCTTAGAAAAGCTAAATACCACTGTTGTATTGGATTTATGACAATAAAGCAGTGGTATTTTTAGTAGAATAATCTAAACTAAGCCTTTAAATCCATTTCACCACATCATCAAACGCTCTACGTGTTTTTGGATAAGGCTCTTTTGCACGATAGCCAAATGCTACCATAACAGATATTCCAAAATGCCCGTCTTCTAAAAGCCCTTCTGCATCTAATAATTGATTCATTTTTTCGATATTAAACCCTTCAATTGGACATGAGTCGATACCGATTTGAGCAGCTGCAGTCATCATATTCCCAAGCGCAATATATGTTTGTTTAGAAGCCCAATCGAATAATGCCCGATCTCCGTCTAATAAATGAAAATCATCTTTTTGAAATTCTGCAATTCGTTCAATCATTTTAGGAATTATTTCTGCAGGAAGCTTTGATACATTTGTCAATTGATCTTTTAAATAGGCAGAATCATATACTGTATCGATTTTTGTACGTGCTAATAAGATAACAAACGCACTTGCCGCTGGAATTTTTGTATAAGCTCCCCAAGCGGATTGTTTGATTTTTTCTAGTAGTTCCGGTTTCTCAATCACGAGAAACTTCCATGGCTCTGTACCAAATGAGCTTGGGGAAAGACGGCCTGTTTCTAATATAAAGTGCATGTCATCTTCTGGAATTTTCTTCGTTGGATCAAACTCCTTTGTAGCATGACGAAAATGATAAGCGTCAAGAATTTCTTGTTTTAGCTCTTCTTTATTACGCATTCTAGTACTCCTTCCAATATACCTACTTTGATTACCTACCTTTTCCTCTTTTAAGATAACCAATTTAGGAAAGAGTATATCAAAAGCTAAGAATACTTTCTAAGAATTTGTTTGATGATTTTTAATAAGAACTTTTCCTATATGTTTGAAAACACTTACTTTTAAAAATAGATAAAGAATCAGTAATTTTTGTATAAAAACGAGTAAAAATCACATATTATTTTCTTGACACTTCTAGAGTCCCACATTAATATTATGTAGACCAGTTGTTATAATTTTTTTAAGAAGAGATGATTCTAAATGAAAAAAGGCAACAATAAAAAAGAAGCAATTCTAACTACTGCAACGAAATTATTTCAGTTGCAAGGATTCCATGCTACAGGACTCAATCAAATTATTGATGAGAGTGGTGCACCAAAGGGATCCTTGTACTATCATTTTCCGAATGGGAAGGAAGAAATAGCTTTAGAGGCAATCAATCGGATGAGAGAGCTAGTAGTGGAAAAAATGAAAGAAGACTTATATGGTGGCGATACACCTGTGTCTGCTTTTCAGCTACATGTCAATGCCGTTGCGAATGAATTTGATCAAATGGGCTGTAGCGCACTAGAAGGATTGCAAATTAGTCTGATTGCCTCGGAAACGGCGTTAACTCACGAAACGCTGCGCTTGGCATGTGATGCTACCTTTACTAATTGGCAGGCGCTTTATACAGATAGGTTAGAGGAGTTTGGCTTTGAAAAAGGTCTGGCAAAAGAGCTGGGCATTACGCTAAATGCAATGATAGAAGGCGGATGCATGCTATCATTAACAAATAAGAGTAGTATCCCTCTGCGTTGTATTTCGAATCAAATAGCAGTGCTGTTAAAACAGTAATTTTTTAGATTTAAAGGAGGAAAAGCAATATGACAATGGATATTCCTGCTAAAGGCAATACAATTGGGAAATCGGAGTTTAGAACGGTTCCAATTATTGCATCATTTTTAATTGCGGGCTTTATTGGTTTATTTAGTGAAACGGCACTGAATATGGCATTAAAAACAATCATTACGGATTTTAGTATTAACGAAACAACCGTACAATGGCTAACAACAGGTTATTTATTAACACTTGGAATTTTAGTTCCTGTATCTGGTCTTATTCTACAATGGTTTACGACAAGGCAGTTATTTATTACATCTCTTATTTTCTCGATTTCAGGAACGATAATCGGGGCAATCGCGCCAACCTTTACGATTTTAATGATTGCACGTATTGTTCAGGCAATTGGCACAGCGCTATTATTACCTCTTATGTTTAATACAATTCTTGTATTAATCCCACCGCATAAGCGCGGAAAAGTAATGGGAATGATGGGGTTAGTTATTAGTTTTGCTCCGGCAGTGGGACCAACTATCTCTGGACTAATTCTGCGCTCCCTTACTTGGCATTGGATTTTCTGGATTTCATTGCCACTTCTCTTGGTTGCTCTTGTTTTTGGTAGTATATTTATGCAAAATGTAACAACATTAACGAAGCCGAAGATCGATATTTTATCTATTGTATTGTCAACAATTGGATTCGGTGGCATTGTTTATGGATTTAGTAATGCAGGAGAAGGCGGTGGATGGGGAAGCATAGAAGTGATTACTTCTATTGCTATCGGACTAATAGCATTAATTTTGTTTGCTATTCGCCAAGTAAGAATGGAGCAGCCTATGATGAATTTAAGTGCATTTAAATATCCAATGTTTGTTATAGGATTAGTGCTTGTAATCATGATTATGATGGTGATGCTTTCATCCATGATTTTATTGCCACTGTATTTACAAAATGTTCTAGCATTAAGCACGTTCACTGCAGGATTGCTACTTCTGCCAGGTGGTCTAATCAATGGATTGCTTTCACCAATTATGGGCAGTCTTTTTGATAAATTCGGGCCAAAATGGCTAGTTATTCCAGGTCTTGCGCTAGCGACACTTGCATTATTCGGATTCTCAAAGATTGATATTGATACATCATCAGGCTTTATCATTGTTCTTCTGATTGTATTAATGATTGGTGTCTCCATGGTAATGATGCCGGCACAAACAAATGGTTTAAACCAATTGCCGCCTGAATTATATCCACACGGAACAGCAATTATGAATACTTTGCAGCAAGTTGGTGGTGCAATCGGAACAGCAATTGCTATTTCTCTTTTAGCTTCAGGTTCTGCTGAATATTTAAGTAGTACAACAAATTTAACAAATCCGTTAAATCCATTGCTTGCTTTTACAGCAGGTGTCCAAAAATCATTTAGTTTTGCTATTATTGTGGCCATCATTGGTCTTGTTCTATCATTCTTTATCAAACGAGTGAAAGTAGATCATCCATCACATTAATACAACAATGATTTAAATAAAAGCTGTTTTTAAAGATTGTTGTTTTTCAATAGGAAAAAGCACCACAACCTAGAAGGTGAGAAAGTCCGAGACTGCAGAAGTGAACGAGAAGCGGCACGTCCCACGTTCCATAGAATATGAAGTGTATTCATAGCAACAATCTTTATGAAAGCGGCCAAAGAAAAAAATCGATTGGAAGAATCGATTTACACCATTCAGTGTGAATCCTATTCTTTCAATCGATTTTTTATCTATTAAACCATTCCACCATTTACTCGAATTGTCTGTCCAGTAATCCAGCGAGCGTCGTCGCTTACTAGAAAGGCAACAACTTTGGCAATATCTTCTGTTTCTCCAAAGCGACCAAATGCATTGAGTCTTTTTAGATTTTCTAGTTGTTCAGGACTTTTGCCATTCATAAACAGCTCAGTGTTTGTAGGGCCGGGAGAAACGGTATTTATCGTAATATTTTTTTGCCCAAATTCCTTTGATAATTGTCTTGTAATCTGTTCAACAGCCCCCTTTGTTGCAGCATACAGGCTATATCCAGGGAACATCATTCCAGCTACAGAGGTAGAGAAATTGACGATTTTTCCATTTGGCTCCATATGTTTAAGTGCTTGCTGGCATGCAAAATAAGTTCCTTTCACATTGATGGAGAAATGGAGATCAAACTCTTCTTCTGTAACATCGCTTAAAGGAATTGTATGCATAACCCCTGCGTTATTAACTAAAATGTCTATTTTTCCAAAATGATGAAGACTTTCTGTAAATAAACGTTCCACTTCTTTGATTTTGCTGACATCTGCTTGAACTGCTACTGCTTCTCCCCCTTTTTCCACGATTGTTGCAACAACTTCTCTTGCTTTCTCATCACTATTTGCATAGTTGATAATTACCTTAGCCCCTGATTGAGCAAGTTCTTCTGCAAGACTCCTACCGATTCCTCTAGATGCACCAGTAATAATGGCAACTTTGTCTTTTAACTGATTCATATGATTCCTCCATTAGTTATTTCTTTCATCCTTTAGGCTGATGTGAGTTAATTATATATAGGCATGAGACAAGATGGATAGAAGATTCATGTTTCATCTTTGCCTAATTCTCCAAATAAGATGTAAAATGAATGAAAAATCGAAGGAGGATTTATGGAAAATCCACAAAGCCAGCTATTACAATTAATAGAAAAGCATATTAAAATAGATGGCACACATGAAACAAAGATTGACCATTTAAGTATTATTCGAGCTTCTACCTTAACAGAGCCACTGCATTCTATAATAGATCCATCGGTTTGTTTCATCGTACAAGGGGCCAAAATAGTCATGCTCGGTGAGGAGATATTTCGTTATAATTCCAGTCAATATCTTATCACATCTGTTCATTTGCCTATTAGTGGGAAAATTACAGACGCTTCGAAAGATAATCCATATTATTGTATAAGGCTTGGATTTACGACGGAACAGATTTTAGAAGCAGTCACTCAAAAGGAAGGAGACTCCCTTCTACCTAAAAGGGCAATGCTAGTAAATAAAACTACCCCAGATATGACAGATGCCTTAAGTAGATTGCTGAAGCTTCTCGACTCCCCAAAAGATATTTCTGTGCTTGCACCACTCTATCAAAAGGAAATATTATATCGTATTTTGCAAACAGAGGATGGTTATCAGATGAAGCAATATGCGATTTTAGGAAGTCATTCACAATCCATAAAAGAGGTAATACAAGTGATTAATCATAATTATGCGAAGCCCCTTCGCATAGAGGAATTAGCTAAATCTGCTAATATGAGCGTTTCTTCTTTTCATCATTATTTTAAATTAATTACAGGAATGTCTCCTTTGCAGTTTCAAAAAGTGATTCGATTACAGGAAGCGCGTAGGTTATTGCTTTCTGAAGGATTAGAAGCTGCAGAAGCAGCCTTTCAGGTTGGCTATGAAAGTCCATCTCAGTTTAGTAGAGAATATAGCAAGCTTTTTGGACTACCACCAAAAAGTGATGTAAGGCAATTGCAAATAAATCTTAGTAACAGAAGACCTGCTAATGTGTAATCCAAATAGCAGGTCTTTTCCTTGTTTTATAATTAGTATTTATAATAATAGTTATCATTAATATATATTTTACTAATAATAAAAATTCTTATAAGGTAAGTATGAAGGAACTAATTTAGAAGGAAGGGTCCATATGGAGACGAACGAAAAGGCACAAGTAAAACCAAGTGGATGGATAATGGGGGTTGGAATCACCTTTGTCATTGCTATTTTTGCAAAATATTTAGCAGATGCACTGCCAATCCTATCTATTATGGGACCATTAGTGCTTGCGATATTGATAGGCATGGGTTGGCGGGCAATCTTTGGGTTAAAGGTAAAATTCGAAAAAGGGATAGCATTTTCGAATAAGCAGTTACTGCGGCTAGGAATCATTCTTTTGGGAATGCGACTTAACTTAGTTGATATTTATCACTCTGGAGTAAATGTTGTTATTGTAGCAGTAGTTGTAATTATCTTTACCCTATGTTTTGTATATGGTTTGACTCGATTTTTTAAAGTGGATAAAAAATTAGGAATATTAACCGCCTGTGGTACCGCTATTTGTGGGGCAGCAGCTGTAGTTGCGATTGCTGCTCCATTAAAAGCGAAAGAGGAGGAGACGTCTGTTGCAGCAGCTACTGTAGCTATTTTAGGTACCATTTTTACATTAATCTATACGGCTCTTTATTCTGTTTTACCTTTGACTCCAACAGAATATGGAATATTCGCAGGCAGTACACTTCATGAGGTAGCTCATGTTATCGCTGCAGCTTCCATCGGGGGGAAAACGACGGTGGATATAGCGGTTATTGTAAAATTAACACGTGTCGCCTTATTAGTACCAGTAGCGATTATTATTGGAATGATCTTCTCTGATAAAAAAGAAGGAAGCACATCGAAAAAAATATCTCTTTCTGTTTTCCCTTGGTTTATTTTTGGATTTCTATTTATGAGTGGAATAAATACGCTTGGTATTGTTACCAAAACAATTACTGCAAACTTAGTCGATTCAGCATATATTTTTATTGGGATGGCAATGGCTGGATTGGGGCTCTATGTAGATATAAAAACCTTTAAAAAACTCGGTATAAAACCGTTTATAGCTGGTTTGATTGGTTCAATAGTATTATCTATCTTAGGATATGTACTTGTAAAGCTCCTTTGGTGATGCTAGCCCTGAAGAAAAGGCTGATCTCTAATTAGAAATTACTGAGCATAGAATGAAGAAAGTGAAGTTGTTTTTCTAGACTTTTCCTTTTAAAATAATTATATTATATACCATCTATTCTAATGAAAGGAATTATGGTAAATGAATAATAAAACAAACTTTCTCATCTTTCTTTTAGCGATTAGCTGTGGAGCGGTTGTCGCTAATATTTATTATGCTCAGCCAATTATCCAATTTATTTCTGCAGATCTACATATATCTTCTAATTCTTCCGGACTTTTAACAACTTTAACCCAAATAGGATATGGTGCTGGTTTATTTTTTTTAGTCCCAATGGCAGATTTATACAAAAGTAAGAAAATAATCATCTTACTATTAGGAGTGACAATCCTTTCATTAATTGGCGCTTTATTCTCAACAAATGGCTTTCTCTTTTTGTTCGTTGTTACCATTATTGGGATTGGTGCAAGTGCAGCACAAATGTTGGTTCCGTTAACGATGAAAATTGTACCAAGAGAAGAAGCAGGAAATTATATCGGGAAAGTAATGAGTGGGCTTTTAATCGGAATTATGATTGCGCGCCCATTTTCTATTGCTATTACAGATTGGCTAGGATGGAGAATGGTCTATCTATTTTCTTTTCTGCTCTTAGTTACTATTTTATTATTACTATTAAAATTTTTACCAGACTTTGAAGTAGAATCCAGCCTTGCTATAACCTATCCGGGTTTATTGCGTTCGATGGTAAGAGTATTACTTGATACAGCACCTCTACAGCAACGAGCATTTTATCATGCCTGTGTATTTGCTACATTCAGTCTATATTGGACAGTGATGCCGATACTCTTACGATCTGAGTCTTTGCATTATTCCAATAATGAAATTGCACTCATTGGTTTTGTTGCCATTGCAGGTGCATTATTGACACCTTATATTGGGAAGTTAGCAGATAAAGGATATATTTATATAATGACAAATGTTTCAATGGGGCTAGTTATTTTTTCTATCCTTCTCCTCTTTTTTGTAAAGGACCATTCTTATATAAGTATAGGTCTTATCGTAATCTCAGGAATTGTGCTAGACATCGGTGTATCAGGTAATATGCTATTAGGACAAAAGGTTATTTATAGCTTAAACCCATCAATCAGGAATCGATTGAACGGTTTATATATGACAATCTTCTTTTTAGGAGGAGCCTTTGGTTCCTGGATTGGAAGCTATAGCTATTATCAATTTAGTCCAGAAATTTCCCTGCTTTTTGCTATTGCCTTTCCGATACTTGCGCTTATAGTTCATATGTGGAAAGGGAATAGTACTTCTCATCTGTCTACAATAGCGTAAAATTGAAAACACGATAAAAAAATGCTGAGGACATAATAAGTATTCCAGCCGAAGAAAGCCAACCATTCACACGAATAGTTTCGTATGGATGGTTGGTTATTTTTAATAGAAATAACCAATTTAAAGCGTCATAATGTATAGCTAAATTAAAAAATGTCCATACGCTATTATATTTCAAAAGAATGGTATAAGCGCGATATAATATATAATAGAAAAATAGAGATAGATCTTTGGAGAGAAGGGGTCAAAATGGTAGGTGAAAGAATAAGGCAGCTGCGAATACATAAACAGTTAACGCAAAAAGAGCTTACGGAAGGGATATGTTCCATCACTTATTTAAGTCGAATTGAAAATGGACAAATTAATCCTTCTGCAGAGTTTCTAAGAAAAGTTTCGAAAAGACTAGGGTATGATTTAACCGAGTTAAGTAGCCCGAATAGAGACGAAAAAACGTTGGGAATTGTAGAAAGTTATAAGCAGAAAGGAGAAATAACAGAAGAAGATCTCTCTTATTTACATATACAAACGCTAGAATTGAACTCTACAAAAGTAAACCTTCACCTTTATGGTGTACTGTTACGGTACTATACGACAAAAGGTGAAATAGAGCAGGCAAGAAGTATTTATAGCCTATCCAAACGATTTATTTCAGGAGAAATGAGTGAAGGGTTAGAGGATGAATACTTTTACTATTTTCTGGCGTGTGGAAACTTCTTTTACTATCTTCAAGATTTTAATTATTCGGTTCATTATTATACAAAGGCAGATCATTTATTAAAAGAAAGGGATAGTCTGGATGCTGCAAAGCTTTATTATAATATTAGTTTGATAAAGCAAAGAACTCACGCAAATCAAGAAATTAGTATGTATTATTCTAATAAAGCATATGAGATTTTTGAAAAATATGAGGAAAAAGAATATATCATTACTGCATTAATTACATTAGGCGTTCAGTATCAACTAAATAATGATTTAGATAATTCAATGGAATGTTTAAAAAAAGCAGAGCGTATTATCATAGAAATGGAAGGACATGAAAAACTTACTAGCTTCAAAGGGATGATACAGCATAATATAGGGAGAGTCTATGAAAGAAAAAAGGAATATGGGTCAGCGATTAACTATTATTTAAATAGTATTAATATTTTTGAAGACCCTTCATTAGATTTACAAATTGTTCACCCACTAAGAAGATTAGTGGAAATCTATATTGAACTAAAAGATTGGGTACTAGTGGATAAATATTTAGAAAAAGCATTAACGATTACAGAAAAATTTCAGCTTAAGCATGACAATATTTTATTATGTTTATTAAGGTTATCAGTGAAGAAATTACAGGGAAATGAAAGTTTATATGAAAAAGGAATGCAAAAAATGCTAGATTCTGCTATTCATTTAAATCAAGGAATTTTGATTAAAAGAATTACGAAAGAGCTTGGTAATCATTTTTATGATAAGAAAGCATATAAAAAGGCTGCCGACTATTTAATGAAGGCGCTAGAATATGAGGAATGATTTAGCAGATAAGTAGTAAAATTGCAGGTTAAAATTACTTATTAAATGATAGAAAAAATAGTATAATTTTACCTATTTTTATAAATAGGTTATTTGAGATAAACTTTCATTAACAAATACAAATAGATAAAAGAAAAGGAGTGTTTCAAAGAATGAAAAAAATGATAGTATCTATAGTTGTTCTCGTTACTTTAACATTGGGAGTAAATCTTGGCAATGCATTAGCAGGACATGAATGCCAACCTGGGGCACTTAGTATTGGAAACCAAGAAACGGAGTAACAGATTAATGATGGAGATGAATAATCAATTAATGCAACGGATATTTGGAACCTATCAAGATCAAATGAATCGAGATTATTTACAACCATCAACTTCTCATATTGTCTCGTGTTCCATTGAAAAACATCATAAAAACATAGGGAAAACACAAAATTCCCTTTTTCACAAAAATACGCTTGCGCAGATTTTATTTGAGGTATTTGACAAGTTTGAACCAGAATTTATTCAAGCTATATCGCCCTTGATTATTAAATTGAACCAAGATGTTGTTACAGGAATACCTAATAATGGAGTTTATAAGTTAGACGCAGATAATGAAATTTTTGTGCAACTAGACCAGATTGAGAGTAATCAATTTCAAGAGGTTGCAGTCCATCAAAAGCAGCTTGGTATCAAGTCTAATTTAGGAATTTCTTATAAACTTTTAAGAAAAGATAAAGAGACATTGGATACCTTAATTAAGGTAATGAAACAGCTAAATTACTTCCTATCCTTGCATGGAGGAGTAGAATCTACTATTGCAATAGCGGATTTTGTATCAGAACACCAAGAGAAAAAGTTATTATTGCCCCCTTATATTTTTATACAGTGGTTGTACCCCACAAGTAGTTTTAGAGATTCATATATCTCTTAGTAGGAAAAATGAATAGTTATCAGGTTAAAAAGGCGAGCATTGGTAAATCGCCTTTTTTCTTATGAGTAAAATCCTGAGGTTTGTTATAGAGACAAATATTTAGGTGTGTATAGGGGAGAATGTATGGTTACTTAGACTGAAGTTTTAATTTTCAAAATATTACAAATTATAATTGACCTCCATAATGAGGGGCAGTATAATAACTTTATGTTATAAGAAGTAACATCTAATGACTTTCATCCATTTTTTGATTTTGTTTTTGTCAGAAAATATAACATTTTTTTGTTGTGTACATGCTATATACATAATAAGGGGGAAAACAATGCGAAAATGGTGGATGTTAAATGTGTCAGTACTTGTAGTATTAGTGCTATTGCTTAGTGGTTGTGCAGGCTTTAGCTCAAGTGAAGAAGAAAAATCTAGCAACGAAGAAGTTAGTTCATTGAATCTGGCATTAGAATCAGATATACCAGATTTAAATCAAACGAAATCAACGGATGGAACATCTTTTACCATCTTAAATAATGTACTTGAAGGGCTTTATCGACTTGATAAGGATAATAAACCTCAACCTGCTATGGCTGAAAGTGTAGATATATCAGAGGATGCATTAACCTATACCTTCCATTTAAGAGAGGGAATTAAATGGAGTAATGGAGAACCTGTTACAGCAGCAGATTTCAAATATGCTTGGTTAAAAACGTTAGATCCTGATACAGCAAGCGAGTATGCTTTCATTATTGCTCAGTTTGTAAAAGGAGCAGCAGAATATAATGCTGGCGAAGCAGATGAATCAGCTGTTGCGGTAGATGCACCAGATGATAAAACACTGGTTGTGACATTAAACCAGCCTACGCCATTCTTTCTTGATTTAACTACATTTGTAACTTATTTCCCACTAAATCAAAAGTTTGTGGAGGAAGTAGGATATGACAAATATGCACTGACAGCAGACAGCATTCTTTATAATGGCCCCTATGTATTAACCTCTTATGATCAAGGAAAAGGCGTTTCCTTAGAAAAAAATAAAGAATATTGGGACAAGGATAATGTCGCAGTAGATAAAGTAAATTTAGATGTTATTAAAGAAGCAAGTACGGCACTAAATTTATATGATTCTGGGAAACTGGATAAAGTCTATTTACAATCATCGGATGTAAATAGTTATAAAGATAAAGAAGGCTATGGAACAGAAACGATGTTCCGTACTTATTTTACACAAGTAAATTTACAAGAAAAACCATTTGATAATGAGAAAATTAGAAAAGCATTTCAATTAGCATTTGATCCGAAAATTTTAACCGAAACTATTTTAAATAATGGTTCCCTTCCAGGTACTGGAGTAGTACCAGCTGGTATTAGCGGAAACAGCTCCTCCACTTATCGTGAACTAGCAGGAGATGTATTTACACCAGATCCAGCTAAAGCAAAAGAGTTGCTTAAAGAAGGAATTAAAGAGGGCGGGGAGTTACCTCCAATTGAATTATTAGCATCAGACGATTCTGTTTCAAAGGACACGGCAACATTTTTACAAAGTGAATTTAAGAAGAATTTAGGTGTGGATGTATCTATCGTAACAAAACCGTTTAGTGGAAGATTGGAAGCAATGCGTGACGGAGATTTCATGATTGCAGTAAATAGATGGGGAGCAGATTATAATGATCCGATGACGTTTATCTATGAATGGCTTGGACAGCCAGCTTCCGCATCCCGCGGCTATTTTGAAGACAGCAAGTATCAAGAATTAGTACTAGCTGCTCAAAAAGAAACAGATGTAGATAAACGTATTGATTTATTTATCGAAGCAGAGAAAATTCTGATTGATAAAGGGATTGTTGGCCCACTTTATTTTGATGGTAGAGCGTTTATGATCAATCCGAAAGTAAAAGGGTTAGAATTGCCGCCTGGTGGTTCATTAGAATTGAAGTATGTAACAATTGAAAAATAAAAATGGAGATAGGAGGGAGAATTTTTTCCCTCCTAATCTATTAGATTGTTCTCCAACTAGTTAAGGAGGAACTTCTTTAGAAGAAACTAAGTATCTTTTCATGGGAAGAGGTGTTTTTATGGGGAAATTTATTGGCATAAAAATCTTAAATATAATCATTACATTATGGATTATTGCAACAATCACTTTTTTTCTGATGAAGCTGTTGCCGGGCTCTCCTTTTAATGAAGAAAAATTATCGAGTCTCACTGATGAAGCAAGAATGGAGTTTCTTGCAAAATATGAATTAGATAAGCCTGTTTATGTACAATATGGAAAATACTTAGTGAATCTAGTAAAAGGGGATTTAGGAATTTCCTATTATTACAAAGGACAGTCGGTTAACGAGCTTTTATCTAGTCGTATTCTCCCTTCTGCATTCCTTGGTGTGCAAGCTATCATACTTGGATTATCTATTGGGTTAATTCTAGGGATGATTGCAGCTTTAAAGCATAATACGGTTTGGGATTATGTCACGATGTTCGTTGCAGTAATTGGTGTTTCTGTTCCCAACTTTGTATTTGCTGCCCTATTGCAATATGTAGTTGCCTTGAAATGGGGGTTGTTTCCAGTGGCGTTTTGGGAAGGATACGATAGTTCTATTCTTCCATCGATCGCCTTATCTTTAATGATTATCGCACTTGTTTCCAGGTTTACGCGAACAGAAATGCTAGATGTTCTGCAGCAAGATTATATTTTAACTGCTAAGTCGAAAGGGCTCAGCCAATGGGGAGTTATTATCAAACATGCTGTTCGAAATGCGATGATTCCAGTTATCACGATTCTCGGGCCGGTTGCGGTTAGTATTTTAACTGGTTCATTGGTTATTGAAAATATCTTTAGTATTCCTGGTATTGGTAGTCTCTTTGTGGACTCTATTAAGTTTAATGATTATACAACCATTATGGGAGTAACACTATTTTACAGTGCCTTTTTTATTCTAACAATGCTTGTTATCGATCTATTATATAGTGTGATAGATCCAAGAATTCGAATTAGCGGATTAAAGGGGTGAAGATAAATGGCAGAACCAAATCGTAAAATAGATCAGCTGCCCGATGAACTTTTCGAAGTCGTTGGAAGGAAACAGGAGGAGCTAGAACAAATATCGCAGCACTCTTTTTCTTTTATGAAAGATGCTTGGATTCGTATAAAAAAGAACAAGGCGGCTATTGCTAGCTTAGTTGTTTTATTACTAATTCTTTTGCTTGCGATTTTTGGCCCCTATCTGAACGGCTATACCTATTATCAAACGGATTATGATAAAACCTATCAACCTCCTAATGGAGAACATTGGCTTGGGACAGATAAGTTTGGAAGAGATCAATGGACAAGAATTTGGGAAGGGACCAGAATATCTTTATATATTGCCCTTTTAGCTAGTGTTCTTGACTTAGCAATTGGAGTAACCTTTGGTTCGATTTCTGCATTAATCGGTGGGAAAGTGGATAGCTTCATGCAGCGAGTTATTGAAATTCTTATGGGAATTCCCCACTTAGTTATTGTCATCCTATTAATCATGATGATGAAACCGGGGATTTTTACCATCACGGTTGCGATGGTTATTACAGGTTGGGTTAATATGGCTAGGATTGTAAGAGCACAGATTTTAAAATATAAAAATCAAGAGTTCGTTCTTGCTGCCCGTTCTTTAGGAGCAGGCAATAAACGTATTATTGTCAATCACATGATTCCTAATACGATTGGCTTAATTATTATTAATATGATGTTTACCATTCCGAGTGCTATTTTTACTGAAGCATTTTTAAGTTTTATTGGACTAGGATTACAAGAACCGGCAGCTTCCCTTGGAGTTTTGATAAATGATGGTTTCCACTCCATGCGGAATCAATTTTATTTATTGATATATCCGGCTATTGTCATCACCGGATTAATGGTGAGCTTTAATCTTTTAGCAGATGGATTAAGAGATGCTTTTGATCCCAAATTGAGAAAGTAGTTTCAGAGCGCAGTACATAATGAAGAAGATAGACTTTTTGGGGAGGCATAGAAAATGGAGACAATTTTAGAAGTGAAGGATTTACATATTTCCTTTAAAACATATGCCGGGATAGTTCAAGCAATTAGAGGAGTTGATTTCACTTTAAAGAAGGGGGAAACATTAGCAATTGTAGGAGAATCTGGATCAGGAAAATCTGTGACGTCAAGAGCGATAATGAAATTGTTACCAGAAGGAATCTCGAATATCAGTAAAGGAGAGATTTTATTCTATGGGCAAGATTTAGTTTCCTTATCTGAAAGAAAAATGCAAAACATACGTGGTTCGGAAATTTCGATGATTTTTCAGGATCCAATGACTGCCCTTAATCCAACGATGAAAGTTGGATTACAAGTAGTAGAAAGCGTCAGAAAGCATCGGAAAATAGCCCAAAAGGAAGCAAAGAAAATTGCATTAGAACTATTTGAGCTAGTTGGAATCCCCAATGTTGAGCTTAGATATAATCAATATCCACATCAATTTTCAGGCGGTATGCGACAAAGGATAATGATTGCATTGGCATTAGCTTGTAATCCGAAAATTTTAATTGCAGATGAGCCGACTACTGCACTAGATGTTACTATTCAAGCACAAATTCTTGATCTATTAAAAGATATACAGAAGAAAACAGGTACTGCAATCATATTAATTACACATGATTTAGGAGTTGTTGCTAATATTGCAGACTCTGTTGCTATTATGTATGCCGGGAAAATTGTTGAAAAAGGAACGGTTGATGAAATATTTTACGACCCAAGGCACCCTTATAATTGGGGGTTGTTAAGTTCAATGCCAAACTTAGATACAAAAGGAGAATTAATCTCTATTCCAGGATCACCACCTAACTTAATGAACCCTCCAAAGGGTGATCCATTTGCTGCAAGAAATGAATACGCTATGGCTATTGATTATCAATTAGAACCGCCAATGTATCAAATTACTGATACACATTATGCAGAAAGTTGGTTACTGCATGAAAAAGCTCCTAAAATTGCTCCTCCTGTTAGTGTAAATGAAAAGGGAATTTCGTTAGTTCAGAAATCTGTGGAAATAGAAGAAAGTAGGGAGAAGCGTTTTCTTTCTAGTGAACCAATTATGGAAGTGAATAATCTTAAAAAGTATTTCCAAATAGATAAAAATCAAACACTAAAAGCAGTAGATGATGTTAGCTTCCATATTATGAAAGGGGAGACACTTGGGCTTGTCGGTGAATCAGGCTGTGGAAAGTCTACAACAGGCAGAACCATATTAAAGTTATATGAGGCAACATATGGAGAGGTTATTTTTCAAAAAAAGAAAATTAATGGTAATGTAAGGAATGAAGAAAAAAAGGCAATTCATCGGAAAATGCAAATGGTATTCCAAGATCCATATGCATCTCTTGATTCTCGAAAAACGGTGGAAGATATAATTGCTGAAGGAATGGATATTCATCAATTATATCAGACGAAAGAGGAAAGAACGGAAAAGGTGAAAGAGTTACTGGAATTGGTTGGTCTTCCAAAAGAGCATGCGAGTAGATATCCCCATGAATTTTCAGGTGGACAACGACAACGGATTGGAATTGCTCGTGCCTTAGCAGTAGATCCAGAATTTCTAATATTAGATGAACCTATTTCTGCCTTGGATGTATCTATTCAAGCACAAGTAGTCAATTTATTGAAAAAGCTCCAAATGGAAAAAGGATTAACTTACTTGTTTATTGCCCATGATTTATCAATGGTGAAATATATCAGTGACCGAATAGGCGTGATGTATTTAGGGGGCCTTGTAGAGCTTGCTCCTGCAGAGGAGTTATATACTGAACCATTCCATCCATATACAAAGGCATTATTATCTGCAATCCCAATCCCAAATCCTAAAGTGGAACGACGGAGAGAGCGTATTGTATTAAATAGTGATCTTCCAAGTGCGATTGCTCCCCCAACAGGGTGCCGATTTCGGACTCGATGTCCGATTGCTACAGAAAAGTGTCAGGAAGTACCGGAGTGGAGAGAGGTAAAGGAAGGTAGATGGGTTGCTTGTCATTATAGTGAGGCGATGAAAGTGATGGTTTAAAAAGCAATGAAGCAGGGGGATTTTATGTTTCCTTGCTTTTTTTTTGATAGAATGGAAACTTTTTTCAATACGTAAAAAGAGGAAGAATGTTTCCCTAAGTATTCCGATAGATACAATGTAGTAGCTTAAAACAAAAAATCCCGTCTTAATAGGGACACAAAATCCATCATAATTTTGTAATTGTGTATCCGTTTTCAATCGAATAAGATAGTAGCATAGAGATTAGAAAAGAGGTGAAGTAATTCGTGAGTGAGGTCATGAATGAGCGTCATCAAATGATTCTTAATATCTTAAGAAAGGAGAAATGTTATGTAACAGCTGCTGAGTTAGCGGAAGTACTAGAAGTTTCCAAAAAAACAATTTATAGAGATATCCAACAAATAATTGATGCAAATTCAATGCCGTTTCGGATAATAAAAAAAGAAAATTTTGGTTATTATTTAGAAAATAATAAGAAAATACTAGAAAGTGAAACTACAGTATTTGATTATCCAGATGAACGTCGTTTGAATCTATTATTATTCCTTCTGTCGATTGCACCCTGTAAAACCTCAATTCAGAAAATATCAGAGAAATACATCGTAAGCCAAAGTTCTATCCTCAATGACTTTAAACATATTGAAAAAGAATTAATGCCATATAACTTAAGACTAATAAGAACAAATGAAGGAACATTTATAAAGGGAGATAAACTATCGATTTATCGGTTAATGGCGGTGATTATTGAAAAATACTTAACTCAAATGGGAGATCCTTTTAGTCAATATGATATTCCTGATTCTATAAAAAAAGTAAAAGTGAAAAATAATAATTTATTAAAAATTAAGAAATTACTACATGATATACAAGTACAGCATGATTTAAGTTTAGATCAGCCCTATTATTTAACATTATTTTGTTCCCTTCTCTCGATCATAGAAAAACAAAGGAATAAGCTTATATTAAACGAAGAAGTAGTATTTGAAGAGATAGATAATAACGCTAGTATCTATTATGTATGTAAAGATTTGGTTGATGATATAGAAAAGTGCTTTTCTATCCAATTAAAAGCATATGATATTTATTCTCTATACTATATTTTGAAAGCGCATAAACTTAATTCACGCTTTTTATTGAATCAAGATACAGAACATTACCAAAATGAACAGGTAATTCTTTTAGCAAATAGGTTAATAGCGAGAGTTACAGAGAATAGTGGGTACCAATTTGATACAGATGATGAGTTATTTTATTAGAAAGATTAAATTTGCACATGCATGCAATGATATATAGACTAAGTCATCGGATAAATATTATTAATCCAATTTTAAAGTCGATTAAATCTAACTTTACCAATATATTTGGCTTAATAAAGGTTAGCATAAATGAGTTAATAGAAGAAGGGCATTGGGTGAGGTATATAACGGATGAAGAAATCGGCTATATTACTTTATATTTTCAGATATCTTATGATGATCATTTTGCTAACCAGATTCCTTTATTAATAGAATGTACAAGTGGAATTGGTACTTCTCATTTGTTAAGTGAAAAAATAAGAAGAACTTTTCCTGATATCCATATAAAGAAAATTATAGCTCAACAACGAATAAAACAGACAGACTACGAAGATGTAGAACTAGTGATTTCGACTGTGAAAACACATAGTATTATTGATAAACCAACCATTCTTGTGAGTCCTATTTTAAACCAAGAAGATAAATTTAAAATAGATCAATTCATTAAGGACTATTACAACCAACAAA
This sequence comes from Niallia sp. Sow4_A1, assembly GCF_052116745.1. Lineage (NCBI taxonomy): Bacteria > Bacillati > Bacillota > Bacilli > Caryophanales > Bacillaceae > Niallia > Niallia sp. Sow4_A1. The sequence goes on from NZ_JBQKKM010000014.1 coordinate 94,732, forward strand.
GTAATAACGGTTGAAAATGGAAAGATAGGAGAGTGTAAAGTGGACATGAGAATAGAAGAATTGGATTTTAATAGGGTTGTAACTGAAGACCTTATAGACTTAAATTTACAAGGCAATACGAAGGAAGAAGTACTTAACGAGTTAGCCGAGTTATTATTTAAAAACGGTTGTATTTCTAATAAAGAAGGATTTATAAAGGATGTGATGTTTCGCGAAAATGAAGGAGTAACAGGTCTAGAAAAGGGGGGAGCCATCCCCCATGGCAAATCTGAGCATGTATTAAAGACATCCATTGCAATTGGTAGAACAAAAACATTAATAGAATGGGAATCACTAGATGGGAATCCTATTAATATTATTATCTTATTTGCAGTCAAAGACACTGATAGAACAACTATTCATATAAAATTATTGCAAAAGGTCGCTGTCTTGTTAGCTGAAGAAGAGACAATTGCAAAGTTTCAAACACTTCAAACGAAGAGTAAATTTTTAAAGGTATTAACTAAAAATTAATAATAAGGGAAAATCTTGATAAATACTTTTTTATTGGAGGAGGATTAGGATGAATATTGTTGGAATATCTGCGTGCACTTCTGGAATTGCCCATACGTATATAGCTAAAGAAAAATTGATAAAAGCTGGTCAAGAAATGGGACATAAGGTTCGAACTAAATCCTACATGAATAGCCCGCATAATATCGTCCAAATTCCCACCGTGATCTAAATGTAGCACAAATGGGACATGACTATTCTTTATTCTTGATAACACATAAGCAAAGAACTCATCCTTTACAAAATCCAATTCAGTTGGATGTACAGCAATAATAGCTGGAGAATTATTACTTTCTGCCTCTTCTACTACTACTCTAAGAAAATTACTATCCGCTACATTGAATGCTCCAACAGCAAATTGATGTTTTTGCGCAACTTCTAATAATTGCTTCATATTTAATAACATAATATACTCCTCTTTTCCTTAATTTTATAAAGATTTCCCTTCAGATCCTGCCACTTGAATATAATATTTAACTAAATCTTTCCCAGTAGCGATGGTCTGATGGGAGCATGTGAGTGGTACCATTGAAGGAAAGTCCAATAATGGAAGAATATCCATGAAAACAACTACATTAAATCAACCCATTCAATTAGAAACGAATAATGGATGAATCGAAATTGAAACAGAAAATGAGCCGACAAATGTCACTTTTGTTGTCCAAGTCGATAACGGTAGCATTAACATTTTGGAGTAAATTTAGCTATATAGAAAAAAAGGAGAGAAACATTCCCTCCCCTTTTTTAACCTATAACCAATCTCTACGCCAAGCTGTCACGTTTTCTTCTCTGTAAGTTTCTTCTTTTCCAATGGATTTAAACAAGTTCATTTTATATTTTACTATTTCTTTAGCTGCATCAATACACGCCGCTGGATATATAGCGTTTGGATCCCACAGTTCTGTTTCGGCCAAAATTTCACGGCATTTTTTATAAAAAGCGTACTTATAATCCGACGAAATATTCACTTTTTAATTCCAATTTGAACAGCTTCTGCAATCTCTTCATCTGGATTAGCTGAACCCCCATGCAATACTAACGGAATGTCGACAATTTCTTTAATTTCTTTCAAAATATCCATTCTTAACTTTGGCTTCATATCTTTTGGATAAATACCATAACAAGTTCCAATTGCAATAGCCAATGTATCTACCCCCGTTTTTTCTACAAATTCTTGGGCATCTTCTGGTCTTGTATAAATTACCTCAGATACCCCTCCCTCGACCGAGGTACCTGTATTACCAATTGTCCCTAATTCTCCTTCGACTGATACCCCAAACGAATGGCTGACTTCAACAATTTTTTATTTTTGTATGTTCAGAAAAGTATTGGAACACCTTTTATAAAAAATAATTATTTAAGAAAATTGGTATCGTATACAAACTATATAAATAATAAATGTCTCCGATATATAGTAGGGACATAGCTAAGAAATAATTGATAAATAAAATAGCTTTGTGAAAGACAAGTAAAACTCAGGGGGATAAAATGAAAATAAAATATCAATTAGCATTAATTTTCTTCATTTTAATTATATCTATGTTAGGAATAGGCATATATACCAATACTAGCCTGCAAGCTTTAATAATAAACAGTAAAGAGCTTACAGATGCAAAAGAGATGCAGCGTCTCGTTACGCATTTGCAATATCGTATTGCTGGTATTTCTAATGATGAACGTGGATTTCTTCTTACAGGAAATAATGAATATATCGATGGAATTAATAGCAAAAAATCGGATATAAATCAGACGTTAAAAACAATGGAAAATCTCTCGAATTATCGTGTATATGAAGAAGGTATCCAGGCTATTTCTTCTAGTCTTCAATCGTATTTAACGACAAGTGATCAGGTCCCCGCGGCTTATAGCGAGGATAAAGCTTCAGCAGAAAAGCTCCATTTTGAGGATTTACGTACATTGAGAAAAGAAATACTGGATCCAGCTGTGAATGAATTAGTAGAACATATCAATCAAGATGTCATTCTACTTGAAGAACAAAATCAAAAAAATAGTGAAATAACAAAAATGATATTGATCGTTATTATTATTATTGCAACTAGTTTAAGTATCGTTTTAGGCTTTATTTTACTCAAATCTATTTTGGGTCCATTAAATAAAATAAATAGTCAATTGCAAAATATCGCATCCGGTGAAGGTGACTTAACACAAAGAGTGTACGTAAATGGGAAAAATGAATTCGGTCATTTAGCAAATTCGTTTAACACATTTGTTGGATCGCTTCAGATGATGATAGGCAGTGTAGGTCAAACTTCTAAAAACGTGGCACTTGCATCAGATGAATTAGCTTCTAGTATGGAACAATCAACTGTAGCTGCAGAGCAGGTGGCGTATGCTATACAAACCATTGCAGAGAATGGAAATAAGCAAGATTCACTTACTCAAAACAGTTTAATAGAGGTTAATAATTCCTTGGAAAATATTAAGCATGTAGCAAATACCGCTAGTGAAGTTGCCACTGAGTCCCTACTTATTAAAGAAAAAGCAAAAGATGGGGAATTAGCGTTGGTAGAAATGCAAACACAGATGGAGGCAATTCATGCATCTGTTGACTTGGCTGGCGATGGGTTAAAGTCCCTTGTTTTAAGTACAAATGAAATCGATCAGGTACTAGCAAGCATTGAAGATATATCAAATCAAACGAATTTGCTAGCATTAAATGCATCGATTGAAGCAGCAAGAGCAGGAGAACATGGAAAAGGCTTTGCAATTGTTGCAGAAGAAGTCCGAAAACTTTCAGAAATGACAGGTACTTCAGTTGGTCAAATTCATTCACTTATTAGCTCGATTCATAATCATTCCAATACGACGGAAAAAAATATGTCATTAGTAAAAGAAAATGTAGATGCTGGAACGAAATTATCTGATACTACAAATGAACATATAAAGGAAATCCTAGATCGTGTAGAATCCATCGCAGATCATATTAAAAAGATGGCTGAAACAACGCAAGAAATTACGGCAGAAGTTCAAGAGGTACAAGAGTCTGTTGGGGAAATTGCTCATACTTCTCGTGAAACGTTAGAAAAAACAGAGAGTGTTGCTGCAGCAACAGAAGAGCAAACCGCTTCCTTCCAAGAAATATCAAGCTCAAGTATTGCATTATCTAAAATGTCAGAAGAACTTCAGCAATTAGTCTCTCGATTTAAAATTTAAGGAAGAACACTTTTTATTTTAAAAGTAACTTTTTTTAGAAATAAAAGAAGAGCACTTTTTGTGACTTCTCATTTATTAATTTAAATTTAAGGCTGTTTTCTAAAAGATTGTTGCTTTTTTAATAAGAAAAATAAATTAATTAATTAGAAAATACTTAGCAGCCTGAATACATGTAGACTCCCATGGGTTAGCGAGGAAGGTATGACCACACAGGCGAAGCTGAGGAGGCTCAAGCGTAGCCCCATGGAAAGAAAAGTGTATTCAGGCTGTGGGTCATAGCAACAAACTTTACGAAAACAGCCGAATTTAATTAAAAGAAATGGCTATTTGCCTGAATAAAAAACTGGGACTGCTGATAATTATAAGTGACTTTTGAAAAGTCAAATGGCTGGCCATTCGTTAAATGAAAGATGCTTTCTACTAATAATTTAGGAGCATCTTTTTCTAATCCTAAAAAAGTTGCTTCTTCCTCATTTAACTTATCCACTTGTAAATAGACATCAGAAAAACCAACTTTTAATCCCAATCCTTCTGTTATGTAATGGAAAATGGATTCAGAAACGATTTCTTTATTTAGATAGGTAATGATCGATTTATTATACCAAGACTCCTCTAAGCAAAGGGTTTGTCCGTTTATATAGCGGATTCTTTTCACATAATAAACATCCTCGTTAAGCTCCATATTTAAATTTATAGAGACTTCTTCTGTTGGTTTTCTTACCTCTAATTCAATTATCGTCGAAGTTAGTACATAATCTTCTAAATCCTTTTTAAATCCTTGATTTGAAAGTAAGCTAATATAGCCTTTTCGATTTTGCCTTCTTACAAATATACCGCTGCCCCTTACCTGAAAAATAATCCCTTTTTTTTCTAAAAGCTCCAAGGTTTTTATAATGGTGCTTTTACTAACCCCAAACTGTTTCATTAAAGCCTCAATGACTGGTAGCTTGCTGCCTTGTTTAAGTCCATTTTCTTCAATATATCTTTCTATTTTTTCTGCAATTTGCTGGTATTTTAACATGTACATACCTCAATATCTTTAAACTTTATAGCTGGATTATAGCATATCTGTTATAAAAACTCATTAAAATTAACAGGGTATAAAAATATAATATTGTATTTATAATATTATACCGGTACAATTATAGTGTTGAGGTATGGTGTTTTGAATGTGATACAGAAGAGTAACAAACATACGAATAATGCATGATAAATTAGAAGGAGGAAGAAGCGATGAGTAAAATGCCAAAGGATTTCCTATGGGGTGGTGCTTTAGCCGCCCATCAATTTGAAGGGGGATGGAACAAGGGAGGAAAAGGCCCAAGTGTTGTAGATGTTATGACAGCAGGTGCTCATGGAGTGCCAAGAAAAATAACAGACACCATTGAAGAAGCACAATTTTATCCGAACCATGAAGCGATTGATTTTTATCATCGATACAAGGAAGATATTGCTTTATTCGCAGAAATGGGCTTAAAGTGTTTACGAACCTCGATTGGATGGAGCAGAATTTTTCCAAAAGGGGATGAGCTAGAGCCAAATGAAGAAGGGTTACGCTTTTATGATCAAGTATTTGACGAATTATTAAAGTATGGCATTCAGCCAGTTATTACGCTATCTCATTTTGAAATGCCGTTACATCTTGCGAGAGAATATGGAGGTTTCAGAAATAGGAAAGTAATAGACTGTTTCGTGCGATTTGCAGAAGCATGCTTCCATCGCTACAAAGATAAGGTGAAATACTGGATGACATTTAATGAAATTAATAATCAAATGGATGTCTCTGGCCCGTTATTTTTATGGACAAATTCTGGAGTAACCATACAAGAAGGGGAAAATGCAAAAGAGGTAATGTATCAAACCGCCCATCATGAGCTAGTTGCAAGTGCATTAGCTGTGTCCGTTGGGAAAAAAATAAATCCAGAATTTCACATTGGTGCAATGGTTTCTCATATTCCTATATATCCATATTCTTCCAATCCGGCGGATGTTATGCTAGCTGAAGAGGAAATGAGACAAAGATATTTTTTCCCAGATGTTCAAGTTCGAGGATATTATCCTAAATATGCTTTAAAAGAATTTGAGAGAGAAGGCTATTCTATTAAAATTGAGCCTGGTGATGAAGATATTTTAAAAAATGGGACAGTGGATTATTTAGGTTTTAGTTACTATATGTCTACAACAGTTAAGAGTGATGTGGCAAATGATAATGCAGGGGATATTGTAAATGGAGCATTGCCGAATGCGGTAGAAAATCCCTTTATCAAAGCAAGTGACTGGGGCTGGTCGATTGATCCGACAGGTCTTCGATATGTATTAAATCGTCTATATGATCGCTATCAAATCCCATTGTTTATAGTAGAAAATGGGTTTGGAGCAATCGATACGATTGAAGAAGATGGAGCTATCCATGACCAAGAAAGAATTGAATACTTAAAGGCTCATATTGAAGCTTTAGAAAAGGCTGTATTATATGATGGGGTCGATTTGATTGGCTACACACCATGGGGAATTATTGATATTGTTTCCTTTACAACAGGAGAAATGAAAAAGCGTTATGGAATGATTTATGTTGATCGTGATAATAAAGGAAACGGTTCGATGAATCGTTCGAAAAAGGACTCCTTTTATTGGTATAAAGAGGTTATTCAATCGAATGGAGAAAAGCTATAACATAGAAAAAAGGAAGAGAAAGTTTTTTGATTTTTGGACTAACCTAAAATAGTGAGACAATATAAAACACCTCCAAAATGGCAATACTTGAGATAAGTATTGTGACATTATTCGGAGGTGTTTTTGCGTGGGCAAAAAAACTGTATATACAAAAGAGATTAAAT